>CARXAY010000204.1 GCA_949093475.1 uncultured Oscillospiraceae bacterium | reverse complement strand
TAGTATTCCGGGATGTTGAAGCACTTTTGCATATACTCATGAAGATCCCATTCCGAAGTAAAGCCCTGAAGATTCAAAACGATTTTGTTCACCATGATAATGCTTCCTCCCATTGAAGCGCCGCCCGCGCCAGCCCTCCATTGTGCAGGATAAAATGGCGTGTACCTTCTCAAAAAGAAAAAACCGCTTCTTTTTTGTGTCATTATAACACCTTGCCCTTAAAAAACAAGCCCGGAGGGTTTGATGCTCCCTCCGGGCTGCTTTCTGCCCTTGCCCTGTTTTACTTACTGAACACGTGCTCGGCCACGCCGGCAGAGGTAAAACCGCTGGCGGAGTCTTTGGCGGCCACCTTGATGGTCTGGCCCTTTGTGCCGGTGACTCCGGCTGCGGGCAGTTCCTTGGCGGTGGGGCTGAAGCGGGGATCGCTGCCGTCCAGCGTGTAGACGGCGGTCTGGCCGCTCTTCCCCAAGGCGGCGGTCACCTTGCCGGTGTTGTCCTCCGCCACAGTGGGGGTCTTGACCTCCACCGTGGCGTCCACGGCGGCGTAGATGCCGTTGGCCTTGGCGGCCAGCACAAAGGAATCCGTCCCACCAGCGGATACCGCCGCAGCCCCGTGTCCCACGCGGGCCGCACCACCCCCGTCCGGGTGGCCTCGCAGCACCAGATGCGCCCCGTCTCCTCGTCCCGCCAGAACCGGAGCAAAACCGTGCTTTTCCGCAGCGTCTCCTCCCCCGTAGCCTGCTCGCCGTCGGGAACAAGATTTCCCGGATCTGCGTCAAAAGCTGCAGCTCGTTTCCGCAGCTTTCCCACCGTCTCCCGCCGAGCCAAAATGATGTACGGCTGGCGCTCCACCTCCCGGACATTGGGATTGCCGAAGAACACTCTGGAATTTTCCACGATCTCCGTGCGGATGCCCCCCATTCCTCCGGCGCATGGCATTTCCGGGTCAAAGTAGGAATAGAGGCACCCGTCCCCATCCACCGCCGCGTTGCGGGCAAACTCCCGGATGAGAAGCCCCATGCGGTTTTGCTCAAAGGTGTTCTCAAATTCCCCGTTGATGGCCTTGCACATCCGCTCCCCCACTCCGTCCTTCCGCAGAAGGGACGCGTTGAGCTTGATGTTGTCCGCCGCCGTGGTAGCCACTAAGTACAGCACGATCCGCCGAATGAAGTTGAACACCGGCGTGGGCAGGCCCTTGGCCTCCACACCCTCCCACTGCTTTCCGATGAAAAAGTTCTCGTTGTTGCGCACCGTGTCAAAAAGTCCGATGCTTTCGCAGAAGGAGATCCCCTCCTGATACTCCCGCCAGACCTGTTCCGCCGTCATTTCCATCCCTTACTCCTCCTCTCTGCCTCTTTCCGTCGGCGCATAGCGCATGAGGTTGAGGATGCCCTCCCGCAACTCCCCGTCTCCCTCGTCGTCCTCCGCCTGCGCCCCGTCCTGCTTTGCCGGTGCGCTCTCCCGGAGCAGCCGCCGCAGGCACAGCAGACTGCATACCGCGCCCACCAGCGACGCCAGCGCCCCCATCACGATCCATCCCATCATTTTCTTTCTCTCCTTTCCCATGTAGAGGCCGGTTTCCCGCCTGTCACATTCCGTAGTAAATGTACCCCAACGCGCTCCCGTCCTCCGGCTCTGCGCCGCCCCCGCCCAGAGGCAGCTGACAGCCATACCGCAGCGCGTCGCAGATGTGTGTAATGGCGTGAGGCTTTACATCACAATCCGATGGATTTTGCTGGCTGTACTGTAGGGCCTGAAGATTCTCGATCAGCCCCCGGCAGCTCTCGTCGATGACCAGTCCCGGCGTTCCGTCCGCGCCCGGCCGCAGCCGCTCCTTGATGGCGATCCACCCCGCCACCCGCGCGCTGGACACCCGCACCAGCGGCACGCCCCCTTGGGCAAACAGGTTCTCCATGGTGCGCCCGCTGTCCTTCTGGGTACTCCAAAGATCGGGCGGGGCCGCGGTGGCCAGAACGTTCTCCCCCGCCGGGGTCAGCTCCCGAATGAGCCGCGCCGCCTCGGATACCACCAGCCCCGGCTCCTGCACCTCCCGGTACACATACATCCGTCCCTCGCTGTCCATGCCGAACCACACGCACGCCAGCATATCCAAGCCATAGTCGATCCCCCGGTACAAGGCCCACTCCGCCTTGGGCGGCCCGAGCTTTCCCACGTGCAGCCGGGGATCGAACTCGGAAAAGTACTGCCCGGCAAACACCCCCCAGTCGCCGTAACGGTGTCCCCGGCGAATGTCCTCCGGCAGTAGCTCCAGCGTCTCCAAATACTCCGGCGACGCCGCCAGCAATGCCTTGTTGTCCTCCACAGTGGCCGGGATAAAGCGGTACTCCTCCGGCTTTTCCCGCCCCTTGAACCGCCGGTCTACAAACAGCCGCTTCACCCACTGATGCCCCACCCCACCGGGGTTGCAGGTCAAATACATCCTCCTTGGCACCTTCTGCGTCCCCCGCAGGGTCGCCGCCATCATCCGGAACTCCCGCTCGGTGAACTGCGTGGCCTCGTCCAAAAAGATCCGGTCATACTCCTGCCCCAGATACTCCCCCAAATTTCCCGCCGCCAAATGCCCGAACCGGATGGTCGAGCCGTTCTCAAACTCCACCGTCCGCTTTACCGCCCGGTATACGCCCAAGGGCGGCTCTTGACTTCGCAAAGTGGCCAGCGTAGGCCAGATGATAGAGTGTTCCAGCTCCGGGTACGTCCGCCGCACGATCACCTCCCGCAGTCCCGGATAGCGCAGCGCGCTGTCGATGGCCTTCATCCGCACCGCCCAGCTCTTCCCGCCGCCCCGTGCCCCGCCGTAGGCCACATACTTCTCCTTCGCCTCAAAAAAAGCCTTCTGCTTGGGGTTCGGCTCTCCTAACTCCACGCCCTCACCGCCTCTCAACTCCCTTCTCCCCCTACATACGCTCCTCCCCCCGTATCCGCCCGTTTTTTCCCTCCTCTCCCAAAATTTTTTCGTGACATTCGACCCGTTTCGTGCTATGATTTATGA
>CARXAY010000203.1 GCA_949093475.1 uncultured Oscillospiraceae bacterium | reverse complement strand
GCGCCAATGTGGAGATGTGCGAGCAGGTCGGCGAGAAGAATATGTTCCTCTTCGGCCTCACCGCGCAGGAGGTCGCCGACCGCCGGGAGCAGGGCTACCGCTCCTATGAGTATTACAGCCAGAGCGAGACCATCAAGCGTATTCTGGATCAGATGACCCACGGCTTTAACGACGGCGTGAGCTACACCGATATCGTCAATTCCCTGCTCTTCGGTCAGGGCGGCAGCATCGCCGACCAGTATTTCCTCTTGGCCGACTTTGAGAGCTACCGCGCCGCTCAGGCCCTCGCCGGGGAGACCTATCTGGATCCCAAGACTTGGAACAAGATGGCTCTGGTCAATGTGGCCCGTTCCGGCCTGTTCGCCGCCGACCGCGCCGTCAGCGAGTACGCCAAGAACATTTGGAAAGTCCCCGTCCGCAAGGCATAACGTCCTCCCGCATATCTTTTTGGGGAGACCTCTTTTGGAGGTCTCCCCTTTTTCTCTGCGGACGGTAGAACGCCTGAAAACCGGGCATTCTACGGTGCGTGGGTGTTCTTTTCCCCCGCGATTTGGTAGGATAGGCCGTGAAAGGAGGAAACCATGGATCAGATCAAGATCGGACGTTTCATCGCCCAGCGGCGGCGCGGCCTCGACCTCACCCAGCGTCAGCTGGCCGACAGGCTGGAGATCAGCGACAAAACGGTGTCCAAATGGGAGTGCGGCAACGGCTTTCCCGAGCCCTCTCTCCTCCTCCCCCTGTGCCGGGAGCTTGGCATCACCGTCAACGACCTGCTCTCCGGAGAGGTGGTCGCCCCCGCCGACTACCAACAAAAAGCGGAGGAAAACATGATGAGCATTTTGCAGGAAAACCGCCGGCGGCTGGCCCTGACCACCATGGCCGGCATCAGCTCCACTCTGGCCTTTTTGACCCTCATTCTCGGCGTGTGCATCTATGCAGAGGTATTTCCCCTGCCCGCCAAGATCACCATCGTTGCCATTGCCTGTGTGGTCTTTGGCCTTGGCCTCTATGTGGCCATGAAGGGAGAGCAGACCGTCGGCGCGTTCCGCTGCCCCCACTGCGGCAAGGACTTCGTCCCCACCTTCAAGGCCTATATCATGGGGCCGCATATGCTTCTCACCCGGCGTATGCGCTGCCCCCACTGCCATCAAAAGGGCTGGTGCGCGAAGGTTCTGGACACCGACGGCAACTGAATCCCGCGAAAGAAGAGCGGAAGGCTGACGCCTCCCGCTCTTTTTTCGCATTTTTAAGTTTTTTCCCCCGCGAAGTATTCTCTGGTCTGCTGGGCGTTTTTCATCACCTCTTGGCGAAGGGCCTCCAGACTGGCGAAGCGGCGCTCCCCCCGCAGGCGGCGGTAAAATTCCAGCGAAACTGTCTGGCCGTACACGTCCCCCTGAAAATCCAGCAGGAACGCTTCCACTGTGACCTGCTTTTCGTCCTCCACCGTGGGGCGAACACCCACATTGGTCGCCGCCGGATAGGTCTTGCCGTCCTCCAACGTCACCTTGGTGGCGTACACCCCGTAGGCGGGCAGAAGAATCCCCTCGGCGGGCACGATGTTCACCGTGGGGAAGCCCAGCTTGCGCCCCAGCCCTTTGCCGTGGCGAACACTGCCCCGCAGCAGATGGGGATGGGCCAGATAGCGCGCCGCCGTCTCCATGTCCCCTGCCTCTACCAAGGAGCGGATGTAAGTGGAGGACACGGTGCGGCCGTCCAGCGTTACCTTTTCCACCACCTCGCAGGCCACATGGGCTTGCGCGCACAGCTCTTTCAGTCTTGCGGGCGTACCCTCCCCCTTGTAGCCGAAGCGGTAGTCGTGGCCCACCACCACCCCGGCGCAGTTCAAGCCGCCAATGAGGTAGTCGGTCACAAAGGTCTCCCACGGCATGGTCATCATGCCCTCGTCAAAGGGAGCGACGATGACCTCTTGGATGCCGTAGAGGCTTTTCATCAAGTGCGCCCGATCCTCCGGGGTGGATAGAAGAGGCGTGGGCTGATGGGTCACCAGAGTGCTGGGGTGGGCGGCAAAGGTGTGGGCCGCCGGGACGGCGTTCAGCGTTTCCGCCAGCTCCACCGTGCGCTTCAAAAGCGCGCCGTGGCCCAGATGCACCCCGTCGAAAAAGCCCAGCGCGATGACTTTTTTTTGCGTTGTCATTTCCAAGCATCACACCTCATAAAAACTCTTCACGATGCGGCATTCCCCTCCGTCGCACCGGCCCAGAAGAAGGAAATCGCCGTTTTCATCAAAAACCTTGTACTCCCCCGCCGGCTCTTTGAGCGGAAAGGGATTGCCGTTCCGCGCCCGCTTCAGGGCCGTGCCCCGGATGGTCACAGGAGGCTGGGAAAAGCAGTCCTCCACGGGCCGCACAAACTGCCACGGGTCGTCCGCGTCCACCAGCGTCTCCATGGTGACGGCCTCTCCAATGGGAAAGGCCCCCACGCGGGTGCGCCGCAGGGCGGACATACACCCGCCGCAGCCCAACGCCTCGCCAATATCATGGCAGAGGGTACGGACATATGTGCCCTTGGAGCAGACCACCCGCAATTTGAAGTCCTCCCCCGCGTCAGGCCAATCCAGCAGCTCCAGCGCGTGGATGGTGATCGGGCGGGGCTTGCGCTCCACCTCCTTGCCCTTCCGGGCTAACTCGTAGAGCTTTTTGCCGTCAATTTTGATGGCGGAATACATGGGGGGGATCTGCTGAATTTCCCCTGTGAACTGCTCCAATACCGCCCGCAGCCGTTCTCCGGTCACGTCCACGGGACGTTCTTCCAGAATATTCCCCGTGGTGTCTTGGGTATCAGTGGTCACCCCCAGCCGCAGGGCGGCGATGTACTCCTTCTCCCCTTCGGTGACGTATTCCACCGCCCGGGTGGCCCGGCCCAGAAACACGGGCAAAACCCCCGTAGCCATGGGGTCGAGCGTCCCGCCGTGGCCCACCCGCCTCTCATGGAGAATCCCCCGGACCTTGGCGCACACGTCCATGCTGGTCCATCCGGCGGGCTTGTCAATCACTAAA
>CARXAY010000202.1 GCA_949093475.1 uncultured Oscillospiraceae bacterium | reverse complement strand
GGGGCGGGGGCGGTTTGGGTGTAGATGATCGCCCCGTCCTGATGGAGGAAGGGCAGCAGACTGTCAAAGTCAGAATAAGCGGAGGCGGGGGCGTCTCCTTGGAACACCACATTCAGCTTGTTGTGGTGGCTGATAGCTTGGAACGCGCTGGCGGGGATGCCGGACAGGTCATCCCCGGTCACGGTCACGTCCCGCAGGCGGGTGCAGCAGGAGAACGCGCCGGTTCCCATGGTGGTCAGCCCGGTAGGCAGGGTCACGCTCCGCAAACCGATCGCGCCCCGGAATGCGTTCGGGCCGATCTCGGTGAGGGAGGCGGGGAACTCCACCGCCTCTACCTTGGTGCTCTCAAAGGCGCTCTCGCCGATGCGTTCCAGCCCCTCCGGCAGGGTAAGGCGGGTCATATTGGTAAACTTGAAAGCGTTGTCGCCCACGGCGGTGATGCCGGGGCCAATGGAGACCGACTTCAACGTCCGGTCGCCCATCGTGTTCAGCCACGGGGCGGTCTCGGTGTTTCCCGAGGAGACGTCCCGGATCGCGCCATTGCCCCCAAAGTACAGCCGGTTGTCCCCGGTGCGGGCGAAGGTCACCGAGCCGGGCGTGACCCCCGCGTCGCCGGAGCGGACAATCTGGCTGGTGGTAGTTCCGTCCTGCATGGTGATGGTGCAGCCCATCACGCCGAATGCGCCCTGCTCATCCATGGTCAAGCTGGAGGCATAGTTTGCCGCCACAGTAACGCTGGTCACCATGGAGGGTACGGTAAAGGTAACTTGGCCGTCCACGCTGATCGTGCCGCCCGTGGGGATGACAAAGTCTCCGTCCTCGTTGGCCTCAATGGGCGTGCCGTCCGCTGCTGCGGCGGTCACTGTCCGGCCGTCGTCCACATGGGGATGGAGGAAATAGATGTAGCTGGAGCCGTAGATGCCCACCTGCCCCTGATCTGCCTGCGGCGTCCAGAAATTGGTCTGCCATGAGGCATTTGTCGTGTGGTGCTCGGTAACATAGAGGGCGAGCTTACGGTTTCCCATGGCGATCCGGTACGCCCCGTTGACGCCGGGGCGGCTGCTGATCTCCAGCGCACCGGCTGCGCCTACGGTCGTCGCGCCGCTGAAGTTCAGGTAGTTTCCGCCGTTCGAAAGGGTGTAACCGCTCTCCATTGTCCCGGCAGTGAGAAGCAGTTTGTCCAGTGTGACCTTCGTGTTGCTTCCGGCCAAATAGCCGGCCAGCTCGCCGTTTTCATCCCGGCCCAGCCGCGCGGCCAGAACGCCCTGACCGACAACCACGCCGTTATTGGGCTGGCAGGGAGTGGGGTTAAGATACAGCGCGTACACCGCCGTGTCCCCCTCTACGCCGCTCTGAGCCAGCACCAAGTACTTTCCTTCGGCGGTGTCGGGCAGCTCGGAGGGGTCTTTGGTGAACAGGTCATACCCCTTCAAAACCATGCCCGAGACCCATTCCGGCTCGGCGCTCAGCTGAGCCGGAATGTCTGCGGAGACCTCCCCGGCCGCGGTATCCACGGGAATGGCCGCGTCCGAGAGAACAGGCAATTCTTCGAAGAAAGCGGACTCCTCCTCTGCCACGGCGGGCAGTTCGTCCATAAAGTCAGCTTCCGTGTCCATGGGAACAGGCTGTTCCTCCGGCTTCTGGGCCGGTTCTGTATTTTCGTTGACAGTGACCCCGTCCGCCAATGCGGCGTCTTCCTTCGCCGCCATGGCCGGGGTAAGGAGAAACGTCAACAGCATACAGACCGATAACAGAGCCGATAAGATTCGTTTCTTCATAACGGACCTCCTTGTAAGAGTGTGGCTTGTGCCGCAAAAAGCTACGGACTGAATAGATCTGAACAATTTGCCGTTTTACCGTTGACCGCAGTGCCGCTTTGTCGTGCGCGGCCTGCACATGGCTCCTCCCCTGCCGATGTATGAATTATTGTTTGCCGTTTGTTAGATGTCCGCTTGTCCACTGAATTCAGAAACGGGAGCGCGGACTTCTCTCCCCAGTTCCCTTCTATCACCTATACTAAGCCCTTCCCCCCGCTGTTTCAATCTTAACTCTACGATAGTTTTTAGAAATTGTGCTTTTCGCCCCGTCATATTCTCCAATGTATTTCTTTACTTCTTGCGTCAATTATGTTAAATTAGTACATAGCTTTTTGTGCGGAGGTGATCTTGTGAGTTTACTGCGTTGGGAAAACAGCGAAGACAGCCCCGTCTCTCCCCTTCCGCAGCCTTTGAAGCTGCTGTATTTTTCCACGGCGAAATATGAGCATGACTGGCATTGCACCCTTCACACCCATCAATGTATAGAGATCTTTTACATTGTGAAGGGCAGCGGCAGTTTTCGTGTGGAAGACACCTCCTTTCCCATTGCCCACGACGATGTTGTCGTCATCAATTCCGGCGTGGCACACACCGAGGTATCCTCCACCCATGACCCGCTGGAATACATTGTTCTGGGCATCAGCGGAAATGACTTTCTTCTGGGCGGTCAGCAGGATCAGCGCTATTGTATCCTGACCGACCTCTCCACTACTCGGCCTCTGCTGCCCTATCTGAAGAATATCTCCTTGGAGATCACCCAAAAGAAAGCGCATTATCAAAACGTCGTCCAACACATTTTTCACATTCTCGCCATTCAACTGCTCCGCAGCCAGTCCGCCGCCTCCTTTACCTCCAAGAGCGGAAACGTCAATCCAAAGTGTGCCCAGATCAAGCGGTACATCGACAATCACTATAAAGAAAACATTACCGTTGACACCCTTGCCAGCGTGGCCTTTTTGAGCCGCTCCTATCTGATCCACATCTTCACGAAGGAATATGGCGAACCGCCCATCAGCTATCTCACCAAACGGCGGATCGAGGAAAGCCGTTACCTTTTGGCACAGACGGATTACAGCATCTTGGAGATCGGATTGATGGTGGGCTTTACCTCCGGCAGCTATTTCAGCCAGAGCTTTCGCCGTTTGGAGGGGATCAGCCCCAAGGAATACCGCCGCCGCGCGCAGGCGGAGGCGTTTAAGGAAGTCCATCAATCCTTTGA
>CARXAY010000201.1 GCA_949093475.1 uncultured Oscillospiraceae bacterium | reverse complement strand
CGTCGGGGGGACACAGGCCGGGGAACTTGTCGGGGTACTTCGTCCAGTCGAACTTTCCGCTGTCCACGATGGCGCCGCCCACGGCGTTGGCGTGGCCGTCCATGTACTTGGTGGTGGAGTGGGTGACGATGTCCGCGCCGAACTCGAAGGGGCGGCAGTTCACCGGGGTGGGGAAGGTGTTGTCCACGATGAGGGGCACGCCGTGGGCGTGGGCCGCCTTGGCGAACCGCTCAATGTCCAGCACGCTGAGGGCGGGGTTGGCCACGCTCTCTCCGAACACCGCCTTGGTGTTGGGCCGGAAGGCCGCTTCCAGCTCCTCCTCCGAGCAGTCGGGGGAGACGAAGGTGAAGTCGATGCCCATGCGCTTCATGGTGACGGCGAAGAGGTTGAACGTCCCGCCGTAAATGGCGGAGGAGGCCACCACATGGTCGCCGCAGGAGGCGATGTTAAAGACGGCGTAGAAGTTGGCCGCCTGCCCCGACGAGGTGAGCATCGCCGCCGTGCCCCCCTCCAGCGCGCAGATCTTCGCCGCCACCCGGTCGTTGGTGGGGTTTTGCAGGCGGGTGTAAAAATACCCGCTGGCCTCCAGATCAAAGAGCGCACCCATGGCCTCGCCGGTGGCGTAGCGGAAGGTGGTGGACTGGACGATGGGGATGTTGCGGGGCTCTCCGTTGCCGGGGGTGTAGCCCCCGTGGATGCAGATGGTGTCTCGATTCATGCGTGCGGCCTCCTTTGACTTGTTGCGCCCATTATACTCCCGCGTTTCTTACAAATCAAGAAAAAGAGTTTGAAGTACGCCGTGAGGTTGCGAGGTGCGGGTAACAGGGATGGTGGAGTTTTAGGGCTGCGGACAGCTCATGACAGCAGATAGATCTCCGCCAGACGCAGAAGCAGCACGCCCAAAAAGGCGGCGAGATCGGCCACGCACAGCCGCTTGGCCCAGACAGGCAGCTTGAGTTCGGGGAGGGAGCGGAGGTAGAGCTGGACGCTCACCCACCAAAAGAGCATGGACGCCAAATACAGGAGATTCCCGATGGAGTCCATCTCGTCGCTGAAAAACACCCCGCGCATTCCCCCGCCTGCAAGCAGGGCGATGATGCTGAGGACAAAATAGGCGATCCCCAGCACGCTAAAGACCAGATAGAGGAGCTTCATTTCCCGCCGACGGTTTTTCATGGTTTTCCCACCTTTCGTTTTGTTCATTATACTGGTTTTCCGGCTGTAAGGCAACCACTTTCCTCCATCTGCGTTGACTTTTTCTCCTTGGGCGCATATACTATATATTCAACTGCCGCTGTGAGAGAAAGGAGTGTGCGCCATGACCGCCAAAGAGATGAAGACTGCGCGGCCGCTGAAAATATTTGCCTCGTACTACAAGCCCCACTGGCCGCTGTTCGCTCTGGATATGCTCTGCGCCACAGGTATCTGTCTGGTGGACTTGGCCTTTCCGTGGGTATCTCGGCTGTGCATGAACGAGCTGCTCCCCGGCAAGGTGTACGCCGCTTTCTTCGCCGTGATGGCGGCGCTGGTGGCGGGGTATGTGCTGCGCTCCCTCTTTTACTTCGTTGTCACCTACTGGGGGCATCAGCTTGGCGTCCGCATTGAGGCGGACATCCGCCGCGACCTCTTTTCCCATATGCAGGATCTCTCCTTCGCCTTTTACGACAAAAACCGCACCGGCCAGCTGATGAGCCGGGTCACCGGCGACCTCTTTGAGATCACCGAGCTGGCCCACCACGGCCCGGAGGATCTGTTCATCTCCTCGGTGACCCTCCTCGGCTCGTTCTGCGTGATGCTCACCATCCGCTGGGAGCTTGCGCTGGCGGTGTTTGTGGTCGTGCCCATTTTCCTTTGGTTCACCATTATTCAGCGCCGCCGCATGAGCCGCGCCTCCATGGAGGTCAAGCGCACGCTGGCAGGGATCAACGGCGAGCTGGAGTCCTCCCTCTCCGGGATGCGGACGGCCAAGGCCTTCGCCAACGAGCAAGCGGAGATCGACAAGTTCGGCCGGGCCAACGACCGTTTCCGCGGCTCAAAAAACGACTACTACAAGGCCATGGCCACCTACCATTCCGGGCTGGAGTTCGCCATGGGCATCATGTCGGTGCTGGTCATCGCGCTGGGCGGCTTTCTCATCATGGCCGGGCGGATGGACTACATCGACCTCATCACCTTCTCCCTCTACGTCTCCACCTTTTTGACCCCCATCCGCAAGCTCTCCGCCTTTGTGGAGCAGTACACCCAAGGCATGGCGGGCTTCCACCGCTTTTTAGAGCTGATGCGGGTCGAGCCGGACATTCAGGACGCCCCTGACGCCCGCGACCTCACCGATGTGAAGGGGGATATCCGCATTGAGGACGTGACCTTCGCCTATGCGCGGGACGGCGAGCCTGTCCTCAGCCATGTGGATCTCCACATCTCCCCCGGCCAGACTGTGGCGGTGGTCGGGCCGTCCGGAGGCGGAAAATCCACCCTCTGCCAGCTCATTCCCCGGTTTTACGACGTGACCGAGGGGGCGATCTTGGTGGACGGCAAGGACGTGCGTACCCTGACCCAAAGCTCCCTGCGCCGGGCCATCGGCATCGTCCAGCAGGACGTATTTCTGTTCGCTGGGACGATCTTTGACAACATCTCCTACGGCAAGCCCGGCGCGACCATGGACGAGGTGCGGGAGGCGGCGCGGAAGGCGGAGATCTTGGACGACATCCTCGCCATGCCCGACGGCTTCCAAACCTATGTGGGCGAACGGGGGGTCATGCTCTCCGGCGGGCAGAAGCAGCGGGTGTCCATCGCCCGCATCTTCCTAAAAAACCCGCCCATCCTCATTTTGGACGAGGCCACCTCCGCGCTGGACAGCGTCACCGAACACCGTATTCAAGGGGCGTTCGACGCGCTGGCGGAGGGGCGCACCACCCTCATCATCGCCCACCGCCTCTCCACCATCCGCTCCGCCCAGCGTATTTTGGTGGTGGACGGCGCCCGCATTGCCGAGGAGGGCACCCACGAAAGCCTTCTGGCCCAAAACGGGCAGTATGCCAAGCTCTACGCCGCCC
>CARXAY010000200.1 GCA_949093475.1 uncultured Oscillospiraceae bacterium | reverse complement strand
ACCGACTTGGCAAACTCCTTGGGCGGCACTGCGTGTTCCAATACGCCAATCGCACCCATGCCGTAAGTTTTTCCGTCGGCAGTCTGTCCCGCCGGCTCTAAAAAGCCTTCGGAGGTAATGCCCAGCCGCTCCATCAGCACATCGCTTACGCCGCCGAGTGCTTGATCCCAGTTGGTGTGGGCTGAGATCACAGCGATCCCCCGCCGCGCCAGCTCCAGCACCACCGCTCCAGTGGGGTCATCGGGCATTACAGACTTCAAGCCGTGAAAAATCAAGGGATGATGGCTCACGATCAGCTGGCACTTGCGGCGAGCCGCTTCCTTGGCCACCTCCAGCGTTACGTCCAAGGTCACCAAAACCCGCTCCACATCCATCTCCATGCTGCCCATCAACAGCCCGGCGTTATCATAGTCCAGTTGGGTGGAAAAAGGGGCGGTTTTGTCGATGTACTGATAGATTTCCCGTACTTTCATTTCATGTTCCCTCTTTCATCATGTCTGTCAGACCGTCCAGCACTTGGGAGAAATAGGCCCGCCGCTCGGCGTCCTCCGGTCTTTGGGAACGTGCCAGACCCGCCAGTGCGCGTTCTGCCCGCCGACAGCTCAACGCCAGATATTCCGGCCATAGCGGGTCGCCAGCATGGGCGGCAGCCGTTCCCACATAGCACTCAGCCGGTGTTATGGGTTTTTCCTTCACAGTTCTTCTCTCGGCAAGGCGGAACACCAGATAGAGGGTCTCCCCCTCTTTGACCAAGACCTCCTTGGCGATGGAAATGCCCAGTCTGTCCAGCTCCTCCCGCAGCACCTCCACGGCGCTCATGGGCTGGAGAATACAGGTTTTTTCAAAGCTCCACGGCGCGGCCTTCAAGATATTCAAAATCGTTTCGCCGCCCATTCCAGCCACCGTCACAACGTCCACCTCGTCGGCACTGATTCCCGCCAAGCCGTCGCACAGCCGGAGAGAGAGCTGCTCCTCCAAGCCGTAACGCTCCGCCGTCTCCTTTGCCCTTGTCAGCGGGCCGGAGCGGATCTCTGTACCAATCGCGGTCAAAATGCGACCTGTCGTCAGCAGATAGGCGGGCAAATAGGCGTGATCCGTACCCACATCTGCAAGCCGCGTCCCGGCGGGGACAAGCTCCGCCACAGTGCGCAGCCGCGGAGTCAAATTCGGATACATAAAAACCGCTCCTTCCTTTACAAAAAGGGAGCGGCACACAGATGCCGCTCCCCTTTTAGGACGTTTGGGCAGTTAGTCGGGAATCAGCTCGTTCAGCTTGTCCAAAATGCTCTGGCAGTCGATGCCGTGAACGGCGCAGGCCTCCTCCACGGTCTCACCGCGAGACGCGGGGCAGCCCAAGCAGTGCATCCCGATGGACATGAACACAGGCGCAGCCTGAGGCGCAATGTCCAGAATATCACCGATAATGGTATCTTTTGTGATCTTAGCCATAACAATGACCTCCTAATCTCGTTGGGCCGTTTGCCCATTTATCTTGCCCATTTATTATATCGAAGTAACTGCCATTTTTCAACACCATTCTTAAATTTTTCCGCACTCAGCCGTTCTTTCTCAGTTCTGGCCGCAATACCCGTGCAATGACAGCAACGGTTTCCGCCTTGGTAATAGGTTTCTGCCCGTCGAAATTATCGCTTTCCACATCTTGGGGAAACACCCCCGCATGACAAAGCCCTAAAATGATTTCGTTTTGGCTATATGTGTAACGCGCATCCACCATTTTTTCGGTAACATCCATCCTCGGGACTGCTTCGGGGCAGTACACCCCCAGATAAATTGCCAGATCCTCACGCCAAGCAATCTCAGACGGAGACAAATCAGGGTTTTCCCGCTCCCGGGGGGTAGGTTCAGTCAAATAGTTCCCCTCCCGGTAATTCCAATAGTAGATGGACGGATAATACCATTCATCCCAGTTGTCATCAAACCAATCATTCTCTGCCATGAAACTGTAGGCAGACAGTACGCTGGCATAAACATCGGCAGTTTTTTCGGTCTCCACTGGGAAAAGATAGTGGTCTGGTACTACAATGCTCACATTGCTTTCTTCAGGCAAGATCATTTGGAACATTCCAGCCGCAGAATAGGGCTCAGCTTCTGTCTCAATGCCACCCGGGACAAAGTTCCCATGGGTGCAAAGGTACATCTCATCACCCGGAAAGGCCATTTTAAGGGTCAATTCCTCTTGCGCTGGTTTGGTTTTGAATTCCACCCATATCCCGCCGTCCATGGCATAGACCGTTGCCATGTCCATGATCCCGGCCACGAGACTTCCATCCGCGTCCAAAAATTGCAGATAGTCCAGCGGGTCGTCCGGCAGCGGTGGGATCGTCCCGTCTCCACCGTGCAGAAGACCATAGAAACGAATCAGCATTACTTGAAGCTCATCAAGTTTCAACGGGTCATCTGGCGAAAAATTCTTCACTTCGGCGGCGTTCAAAATTCCTTCCTCCGCACAAATCTCTACATAAGGCGTATACCAGTCATCGGTTTCACCCTCTGTTTTTTTCTGTGTCTCCGTCGTTGCGCACGCAGAAACACCCATCAGCAGTCCTATCAGGAGCATGACCCACATCCGCTTTTTCATAAAATTCACCCTCTTACGGCCCTTCGTCATTTCTTAATTCATTATACCTCGCTTTTTTCACGGATTCAATCCAAAAATTGGCCTGCGCCGGGGGTTTGACAACGGCAGAAAAACCGCTATAATATGGGATAGGTTTCGAAACCGATGGACGGGAGGGATGAAGGTGAAGCTGGAACTGACGAAAAAGGAATTTCGTCGTCTGTTGGATCTGGTCTACATCGGCAATTGGATCTTGAATTCCACCCGCGGCGAAGACCGCATTCAGGACTATGACCGGGTGGAATCCCTTTTGTTCCAGCGGGCGGCCGAGGAAGGAATGCCTTCGTTGGCGGAGCTGTATCACGGAGAGATCGTCCCCTCCCGCGCCTTTGTGGACGGCGGCATCCATGAAGCCATCATGGAATACGAAAATAACGTCTTCTTTGAGATCTTGGCCGAGGATCTGGCCCGCCGGGACATGGAC
>CARXAY010000199.1 GCA_949093475.1 uncultured Oscillospiraceae bacterium | reverse complement strand
GGCCGCGCCCCCCGCCCCAAGAAGGACGGCACGCTTGACCTTGGGGTCGAAGCCCCGGCGGTTCAAAGCGGCGATATAACCGGGACAATCGGTGTTGTATCCGTATAATTTGCTGTCTTTTATACAGATAGTATTCACTGCGCCTAACCTTGAAGCCAGCGGATCAAGCACGTCTAAATAGGGGAGAAGCAGCTCTTTGAAGGGCATGGTGGCGTTGAAGCCGGCGCAGTTCTCTTCCTTGACGGCGGTCAAAAAGTCGGCCAGCGTGTCCCGCTTGACGGTGCGGCAGGCGTACGCATAGTCCAGCCCCAGCAGGCCGCACATGGTGTTGTGAAGGAGGGGGGACTTGGAGTGGGCGACGGGGTCACCGATGACGTAAAGCTGTTTCACTTGCCGGTCTCCAGAAAGTAGGACATAGCCGCCTGATAGCCGTAGAGGCCCAGCCCGCAGATCTGGCCCACGCAGGCGGGGGCGGTGACGCTCTTGTGGCGGAACTCCTCCCGCTGGTGGACGTTGGAAATGTGGACTTCCACGGCGGGGACGCTGATGGCCTTCAGCGCGTCCAAAAGGGCGTAAGAATAGTGGGTGAACGCGCCGGGGTTGATGATGATTGCGTCGAATTTCCCTTGGGCGGCGTGGAGCTGGTCGATGAGCGCGCCCTCGTGGTTGGACTGGAAGCAGGTGACGCTGCTCCCGTGGGCGGCGGCAAAGGCGTCCAGCGACGCGCACAGGGCGTCGTAGCTCTCCGAGCCGTACACCCCCGGCTCGCGCTGGCCCAAAAGGTTCAGATTCGGGCCGTTCAACACCAAAAATTTCATAAGATCCCCTCCAAAATCAAATTTACCGTCTCCTGTGGCGTGGGCTGGGAGCGCACCGTCAGGTCGGCCCAGCGGCGGTAGACAGGCTCGCGCCGGGTGTACCGGGCCAGAAAGGCGGCTTCTCCGCCCTGCCCCAGCGGGCGGCCGGACATGGAGACGCGGGCCAAAATCTCCTTGGGGTCGCGCTCCAAAAAGACCACGAAGCCGGTTTGAGCCAGCGGAGCGATGGCGGCGTCGGCCATGGGCAGGCCGCCGCCGCAGGCGACCACCAGCCCCTCCCGCCGGGCCAGCTCCCCGGCGGTCTGGCGCTCCAGCGCCCGGAAAAAGTCCTCGCCGTCGGCGGCAAAGATGTCGGGGATGGAGCGGCCCTCCTTGGCTTCAATGAGGGCGTCGGTGTCCGCGAACTCCCGTCCGGATTGCTCCGCCAAAAGCTGCCCGCAGGTGGACTTTCCGCAGCCCATCATGCCGATCAAAACGATGTTTTTCATATGGCGGTCACCGCCGTGGAGCGGTAGTTGCCCAAAATGCGGAAGGAGGCGGCGCACTCGGTCAGCTCCTGAAGCACCAGATCCATGTCGGGGCGGAGGAGGTTGCCGGAAAAGTCCACGAAAAAGAGGTATTCCCAGCTTCGGCCGGGGATGGGGCGGCTTTCCAGCTTCATCATGTTCAGCCCCTGCGCGGCAAACACCGCCATGATCTGGTGGAGGGTGCCCGCCTTGTGGGGGAGGGTGAAGAGGGCGGAGATCTTGTCCCGGCCCTCGTCCAGCTCCATCCGGGGGGCGACCACCACGAAGCGGGTAGCGTTTTCCTCCGCCTGCGCGATGTGCCGCTCCAAAACGGTGAGGCCGTAGAGCTTGGCGCACCGCTCCGAAGCGATGGCGGCGCAGGACTCGCCGCTCTCCGAGACGAATTTTGCGGCGGCGGCGGTGTTGCCCAGAGGGATCTGCGCCCAGCCGGGGTGGGACTTTAAGTACGGCGCGCACTGGCGCAGGCCCTGCTCGTGGGAGTAGACCGTTTGGATGTCTTCGAGGGCCACGCCGGGGGCGGCCATAAGGCAGTGGTTGACTTTAAGGGTGACCTCCCCCACGATGAACGCCCCGAAGTGGGCCAGCAGGTCGTAGACCTGATTGATCGAGCCGGTGGAGCTGTTCTCAATGGGCACGACCCCGTAGTCCGCCTCCCCTTTTTGGAGGGCGGCGAACACGTCCTCCCACGCGGGGAGGTTGCGGCGGGGGACTTGTTCCCCGAAATAGGCCGCGGCGGCCTCCTCCGCGTATGCTCCCGCCTCCCCCTGATAGACCACCCGTGGGTCTTTGACCGTCTCAAGGGCGGCTTGGGCCTTTTGGGTGAGATAGGCCGCGTAGGATTCGCCGCCTACCTTCACCAGCTTGCGCTGCTGGCGGCGGGAGAGGGCCATGATGGTCTCAAAGAGAGCGGTCACGTCCCCCTTGAGTTCAGGCGGGGCAAGGGCGGTCTTGGAGGATAAGACCTCCCGCTCCCGGCCCTCGTCCAGAACGGCCATGCCGCGCTCTAACTTGTATTCCCCTACCTTTTGGGTGACCTCCATCCGCTGGGCGAAGAGGTTGAGGATGGCTTGGTCAATGTCGTCGATGCGTTCGCGCAGGTGTTTTAGCTCGTCCATCAGCGGTATTTCTCCTTCCGGGCGGCGTAGCCCGCGGAATTTTGCAGGTTGGCGGCGATCTCCTCGGCGGTAAGCTCGCGCTTCACCTTGGCGGGAGAGCCCACGGCCAGCGTCCCGGCGGGGATGACCGTCCGGGGGGTGACCAGCGCCCCGGCGGCGACCATGGCGTTTTCGCCGATCACCGCGCCGTCCAGCACCACCGCTCCCATGCCGATGAGCGCGCCGTCGGCCACCGTGCAGCTATGCAAAATCGCCCCGTGGCCGATGGTGACGTTCTTCCCCACGGCGAGGGGCTTGTCCTCGGAGACGTGGAGGGTGGCGTTGTCTTGAATATTCGTGCCGTCACCGATGGTGACGGGGGCTTCGTCCGCCCGAATGACGGCGTTGAACCACACCGAGCAGTTTTCCCCCAGCGTCACGTCCCCGACGACCACCGCGCCGGGGAAGATGAGGGTGGAGGGGTGGGGCGCAACAGGCTTGAAATCAGACATACAAAGACCTCCTTAAATCCCCAACAATTCGCAGGCGGCCAAGGCTGCGGCGGCCTCCACCACAGGCAAGGCCCGGGGGACGATGCAGGGGTCGTGACGGCCTTTGATCACAAGGTCAACTGCTTCTCCGGTACGAAGGTCTACCGT
>CARXAY010000198.1 GCA_949093475.1 uncultured Oscillospiraceae bacterium | reverse complement strand
CTCTACTACGGCTATAACAAGGACGGGGCGATCGTGTTTGCCAGCGAGCCGAAAAGCCTGATGGGGCTGGTGGCGGAAATTTCCCCCTTCCCGCCGGGGTACTACTACAAGGACGGAAAATTCATCTGTTACCGGGATATCGCCCACCCCAAGGACGTCATTCGCGACGATTTGGACGCCATCTGCGCCAACATCCGTCAAAAGCTGGTCGCCGGGGTGGAAAAGCGGCTGGTGGCCGACGCCAAGGTGGGCTTCCTGTTGTCCGGGGGGCTGGATTCCTCTTTGGTGTGCGCCATCGCCCAGCGCAAAAGCAAAGCCCCCATCCGCACCTTCGCCATCGGCATGAGCGAGGACGCCATCGATCTCAAGTACGCCCGGCAGGTGGCGGACTACATCGGCAGCGACCACACCGAGGTCTACATGACCCCCGACGACGTGATCGCCGCCCTTGAACCGGTGGTCAGGCTGCTGGCCACCTACGACATCACCACCATCCGGGCCTCCATCGGAATGTATCTGGTGTGCAAGGCCATCCATGAGCAAACGGACATTCGGGTGCTGCTGACCGGGGAGATCTCCGACGAGCTGTTTGGCTATAAATACACCGATTTCGCCCCCTCGGCGCGGGCCTTTCAGGAGGAAGCGGAAAAACGCATTGCCCAGCTGCACATGTACGACGTACTCCGGGCTGACCGGTGCATCTCGGTGAACTCCTTGGAGGCCCGCGTGCCCTTCGGCGATCTGGACTTTGCGGCGTACGTCATGTCCCTCGACCCGGCCAAGAAGATGAACACCTACGGCAAGGGAAAATACCTCCTGCGGAAAGCCTTTGAATCGGGGGGATACCTGCCGGAGGAGATCCTCTGGCGGGAGAAGGCCGCCTTCTCCGACGCGGTGGGCCACTCCATGGTGGACTATTTGAAGGAATATGCCGAGAAGCAATACACCGATGGGGAGTTTGAAGCTGCCTGCAAACGGTATGACCACGCCCGGCCCTTTACCAAGGAATCCCTCCTCTACCGGGAGCTTTTCGAAAAATACTACCCCGGCCAGAGCGGCATGGTGGTGGATTTCTGGATGCCCAACAAGGAGTGGGAGGGCTGCGACGTGAACGATCCCTCTGCCCGCGTCCTGTCCAACTACGGCGCCAGCGGGGTGTGAGAACGGCGGGTCACCTAAGACGCATGGCGAAAAGTCTCGTTTCCCCGTGTGGGCCGCGGTGTGGGTCGAAAAATTTCTCGTCTCAAAACCGCCAACAAATAGGAAACAAAAAGCCTCGATTCCAGACGGAATCGAGGCTTTTTGGAGCTACTGATGTGACTTGAACACACGACCTGCTGATTACGAAGCGGTTAAGGGACGTTGATCCGCCGCGGTGCAAGGCTTTCCGGCGCTTTTTGCTCGAAAATCAGCAGGTCGTTGACCCGTCCGCTCCGCTGTTTCCGTTCGCTCGTTTCCCCTTGTGGGTCACGGTGTGGGTCAAACGGCGATCCCCGTATGCTGGACCGTTTGAAGAAAGCCACTATCCATATCGTCATCAGAAAGAAGGACCGGTTCAATATCGTGGCTGATCTCCCTTCCCAGCTTCCATAGCAGGGCCATGACATTTAGGTAGTCGCCGGGAATTTCATCCACCACTACGGCAATATCAATATCGCTGTGCTGGGTGGCCGTTCCTTGGGCCTGAGAACCGTAGAGAAAAATATTCTTAGCCGCCATTGTGCCCCGAACTGCATCAGCATACTGCCGGGCCAGCGTCAACACTTGGTTTTCAGCTATGCCAACAACACCTCCGTTTTTCCAATCAGCTCCTCGCACCGTTTCGGGGTAAGGGATGCCAATAGCCGCTCCTTGTGGAGGGGGTAACGAGCCTCAATGTTCAGCGGGGACAGAACATCCAAGAGTGAAAGCTGATCTTCCGACATTTCGTCAGAATTCCGGACAAGTGAGCCAGTCGCACGGGGCTATGGATATAGGGGAGTTCCTCCCCCGGCTTCCGCGTGACAAGGAGGCCTTTCAAAGCCTTTTCAATGGTCTGGTGGCACATGAAGCCCACATAAAGGTAGCGTCCGGTTTCCCGCATAGCTTTGGCAGTTTGCAAATCATAGTCGGCCGCATCCAGCCAATACGCTGCCTTCCGATATCCGCCCATGCCGCTTACTCCCTTTTCTATACTGAGTGTACCATAGTTAGGCCAAAAATACAAGCGATGTATTTTTCGATGCAGATGCACCCGTTGGGGATTTCTTATCAAACCTTGATATGCCTATAACGTAAGGAACAAGAGAATGAGTAAACCGTAAATACGGCAGATGGTATGAAGTATCTCTCAATTTTTGCTATGTAGCAAACAAAGAAACGCACCTAAAACCAAGCGCGGTCATCACATCGAGCGCAGCAGTTCCCGTACCGCGGCCACCTCCCGCTCGAAGCAATACATCTCGTACTTGACCACCGCTTCCCGGATCTTATCCTTCAGCTTTCGCGCCTCTGGATCCGGCCTCCGCCCTAATTCCGTGTCCATCCGCTCTATCATCTCTTCCCATGGAATGCTCCTTTGCAAAAGGGCGTCTATGCCCCCCTCCTTTTCCAACTTTGCTTCCTCTTGTCTCGCAAATTGATACACCCTCTTCCATCCCGCCGTTTGCTCCTCCTGAGTGTATCCAAAGAATGATAGTTGCGCCAAAACGCCCGCCAAGACGTCATAGATCCATTTCAAGGTCAGCTCGGTGTCCGCCACCCAATATCCCATGACATGGGCAAATTCTGAAAAAACACAGTCGCCTCGCTCAGGGCGCTGCTTTGTAAGGAGGTCGTCCCAGTCGCACAGGATCAATTCAATGCCGTCTCGATATGATGTGCTGGCAAAAAACACGCGCTGTTTCTGCGGCGTTTCAGGCGTTAGGCTCTTAAGCCTGCGGACAAACGCCAAGATGACCTCTGGGGTCTCCCTTTTTTCGAGGATGGCAATGCTGAATGCATTGGAAGGCAGGGAGAAGTAGGTGTTGACCAGTTTTCCCTCATCCACTTCCTTCAGCCATTCCTGTACGGTCTTCATCTTGCTCTCTCCTCCTTTTGAATGCCGCCCAGAGAGGTATATTTC
>CARXAY010000197.1 GCA_949093475.1 uncultured Oscillospiraceae bacterium | reverse complement strand
GCTCTACGGTATTTTTTACGCCTCTCTCCTGCTCTGCGCCTTCGCCCTGACCCGGCGGCCGATCCGCTCCGCTGAGCCAACCCAACCGCCGCCGGAACGGCGCAAGCTCCCCCTCCGCACCGCCGCCGGGGCTGTTTTGACCCTGCTGCTTATCCCTCTGACTCTGTTCGTGGGGCAGGTCTATCTGGGCGGCGGGAAGTATTATTTCATTATGCTGTTGGTGCTGCTGGAGGGGATGCTCCCCTTCTTTCTCGTCTTTGAAGGGCGCAGGCCCAAGCCCCGGGAGCTGGTGGTCATCGCCGTGCTGTGCGCCGTGGGGGTGGTGGGCCGGGCCGCGCTGGTGATGCTGCCCCAGTTCAAGCCCGCCATAGCCCTTACCATCATCTCCGGAGTCGCCTTCGGCGGGGAGACGGGCTTTTTGGTGGGCGCGGTGACCATGCTGGCGTCCAACGTCCTCCTCGGCCAAGGGCCGTATACCCCATGGCAGATGTTTGCCGCAGGCATCATCGGCTTTTTGGCCGGGATCTTGCACCGCATGGGGCTGCTGAAGCGTACCCGGCTCTCGCTGTGCATCTTCGGCGCGCTGTCCGCCCTACTCCTCTACGGCGGCATTATGAACTTCCAGTCCGCCCTTCAGGCGTCTCCCGACGTGCTGAATGGGAAGATCGTGCTGGCTTACTGCGTCAGCGGTTTCCCCATGGACTGCATTCACGCCACCGCCACTTGGTTCTTCCTCTGGATCGCCGCCGAGCCCATGCTGGAAAAGTTAGACCGGATCAAGCATAAATACGGCCTCTTGGAGTGACCGAGACAAAAGGAAGCGGCTGACCGATCGGTCAGCCGCTTTGCTTTGTCTTTTTCACTCTTTCACGCTCAAATAGAACTCCAGCGTGCGGAAGCCCCGCTCTAATTGGGTGGTCAGGTAGTCCGACGACAGGGCGGCGAACCGCCCAAGCTGCTCGGCGGGCAGGCGGAAGGAAAACAGCCGCTTGGGGTCGCCGGAGACGATATGCCCCATGGCGGCCAGCATCTCCGCCGTCAGGGCCACGCCGTCGCCGCAGGCGGCGCAGCTCACCACCCCGGCGGTTAGGTCGAGCCGGGGATCACGCGGCTCTTCCCCGCACCGGCTGCAGCCGTCCAGCAGGGGCGCGTACCCGGCAATGGCCATGCACTTCCAGTTAAAAACCGCCCGGACAAGCTCCGGGGGCTTGTTCAGGGCGTCCAGCGCGTAGAGGCTGTTGAGGAGCAGGGACAAAAGCTCCGGGTTGTCCTCCCCCTCCACCGCCACCGCCTCGCACACCTCGGCAAAGTACGAGCCGAGGGCCAGCCGGGTCAGATCCTCCCGCACCCCGCGAAACTCCTGAAGGGTCGCCGCCTCTTGGAGCGTCCAGCGGCCCTGATACTCAAACCATGTCATTTCGGAGTAGACCAAAAGCTGACTGCCCGCCGCCAAGGGGCTGTTTTTCCGGCGGCAGCCCCGGGCTTTGACGGTCACCTTTCCCTGCCCTTGGGCCAGCACGGTCAGGATCTTGTCCGATTCCTTGTACTGCACCTCCCGCAGGACGATGCCTTGGGTCACGATATGCACCCTTACTCCTCCCGGTAGCCGAAATTCTGCACTTGGGTCAGGCTGGCGCGCCAGTTCTCCTTCACCTTCACCCACGTCTCCAAAAACACCTTCGCCCCCATGAACCGCTCCATGTCCTCCCGGGCCAGCGTGGAGATCTTTTTCAGCATCGCGCCCTTTTTGCCGATGATGATGCCCTTGTGGCTCTCCTTTTCGCAGTAGATGGTGGCCTCGCACTCGATCACGTCGTCCCGGTCGCGCTGGGCGAAGCGGGTCAGCTCCACCGCCGTGCCGTGGGGCACTTCCTTGTCAAGACACAAAAGCAGCTTTTCCCGCAAGATCTCCGCGCACACCTGCCGCTCGGGCTGGTCGGTGGTCACATCGTCAGGGAACAGCGCCGGGCCGACGGGGAGAAGCTCCATGGCGAGAGCGGTCAGCTCCTCCAAGCCCTCCTTCGTCTTGGCGGAGATAGGCATGACGGCGTGCCATGCGTGGGCCGCGCCGTAGGCCGCCATGACGGCCAGTAAGTCCTCCTTTTTCACCGTGTCCACCTTGTTGATGACCAGCACCGCCGGCGCGCCAAGGGACTTGATGCGGGCGATCAGCTCCGCCTCCGGCTCGCCGATCTTGGGCACAGGCTCAACGAGGAGGAACACCCCGTCCACGTCGGCCACACTGTGGCGCACCACTTGGGTCATGTACTCGTCCAGCCGGGAGCGGGCCTTGTGCAGACCCGGCGTGTCCAGCAAAACAAGCTGCCCCTCCGGGCGGTTCACCACCCCGGTGATGCGGTTTCTTGTGGTCTGGGGCTTGGGGGAGACGATGGCGATCTTCTCCCCCACCAAGGCGTTGGTCAGGGTGGACTTGCCCACATTAGGCCGGCCCACGACCGAGATCACGCCGCATTTTTTGTCGCTCATCGGTTGACCTCCCGGTTGTCGGTGCGGCCCGCCAAGTAGTCCATGGACACGCCAAAGAAATCGGCGATCTGCACCAGATTGCCGAAGTTTGGCGTGTTCCCGTCCGCCTCCAAACGCTGATAATTGCGAAGGGCAATATTCAGCGCCCGTGCCGCCTTTTCCTGACTCATTCCCGTTTCCTTGCGAAGTATTCTCAGTCTCTCATTAAAAATCATTTCTTCACATCCCCACTTGACAAGTATATATGATTATGATATTATTGTCACGTTATAAATATCGTATATAGGAGGTCTTACTATGTGTGAACCCATTCCCGCCATTATCTGCGATTTGTACCGCTATTTTTCCGTTGGCCCTGACCCAAAGCTATGGCCGGACTATCTCCAAGACGACCCCGTAAATGGTCACGGTCTCTATTCCTTTTATCTGGGAATCCAAATGGGCCTTCAGATCGCCGCCGCAGGGCTGGAGACGGTCTAACCCTTGCGGCATCTCGCCCGCTCCAGCCCCTTCATCACGGCGGTGGTCAGCCAGTGGATGAGCTGGGCGAGCAGGCAGGAGAGGGTAACGGTGGCGGTGACCGTCAGGGGCATCCACCAGAGCCTTTGGTGGGCGGCGGGGA
>CARXAY010000196.1 GCA_949093475.1 uncultured Oscillospiraceae bacterium | reverse complement strand
GCTCCAGTGTATGCGTCCTCAGCCTTCCCCGTTCCCGTAGACCCGCGGCACACGGCGGGAAACAGAGGTCAGGCACTCATAACTGATGGTCCCCAAAGCATCCGACTGTTCCTCCACGGGGAGGATTTTGCCAAACACCTCCGCCGCGTCTCCCGCCTGCACTTCAGGCAGGTCGGTCACGTCTGCCATGCAGAGATCCATACATACCCGCCCCACAACGGGCGCGCGGCCCGACGGAAACGCCACCTCCATGCGGTTGGAAAGCCCCCGGTGGAGGCCGTCGGCATAGCCGACGGGCAGCACCGCCAAGCGGCTCTCCCGGCCCAGCACATGGGTGCGGCCATAGCTGATGCAGCTTCCGGCAGGCAGCGTCCGCACCGCCGCCACGCGGGTCTTGAGGGTCATCACCGGAATCAGCCCCGGGCCGTCCAGCCCCACTGATCCCTCGTCGGGATAGTGGCCGTAAAGGGCGATGCCGGGACGCACCATATCCAAATGAGTACAGGGATAGTGTAGCATAGCCGCGCTGGCGGCGCAATGGTTGATTTTGAAGGTTACCCCTTCCTTTGCCAGCGCGTCCCGGAGATCAAGGAAGTCGGTGAACTGGGCCATGGTGTATTCCTCCGAGCCGTCCGCGTCGGCGAAGTGGGTGAAAAGCCCCTCCCAGTCCAAGCCCGGCAGGGCGCACACCGCCTTGATCTCCTCCACCCGGTCTTTGCCGAAAAAGCCCAGTCGGCCCATCCCCGTGTCCGCCTTGATATGGACTTTCAGGAGTTTGTCCGCCTTTTGGGCGGCGGCGGAATACTCCTTCGCGGTGGAGAGGTCAAACACCGTCTGGGTGATATCATAGCGGAGCAGTTCGCCGGCAAATTGTCCCGGCGTGCCCCCTAAAATGAGGATGGGCGCGTGGATGCCTGCCTCGCGCAGCTCCACGGCCTCGTCCAGACAGGCCACCGCCAGATACTCCGCCCCCAGCTCCTCCAACTTCTTCGCCACCGGGATCGCCCCGTGGCCGTAGGCGTTGGCCTTCACCACGCCCACGAACCGACACCCCGGCTCTAAATTGGAGCGCAGGGCGCGGTAGTTGTGGGCCAAGGCGTTCAGGTCAATTTCCGCCCATGTTCTCATTTGTGCCTGTTCCATTCTCCTGTGCAGCTCCCATCATTTCAAACTCCAAAACATCTACCGCCGCCACCCGGACGCTGTCCCAAAACAGCTCGCCGGAGAGGGGCTTGCGGCTCGACCCGTCAAAGGCCACCGCCGCCTCCAGCCCCGTGCCGGGGCTTTGCCCGTCGTCGCGGTAGGTGACGGTGAGAACGCCGTCCTTCTCCGCCACCGACGCGATGTACCCCTGCGAAACCTGCCGCCACAGGGTGGGCAGCGCCTCCATGGGGGAGATACCCTCGTCGGTGAGCGGGCCGGTCTCCAGACTGAACCCGTCGTAGGCAAGGGCGGTTTCTCCTGCGGAAAACCGCGCCGTCACACCCTTGACCAGCTCCGGCTCGGCAATGGTCAGCACTCCGCCCGTCACCTGATCGTAGGCCGCGTCCAGCACGCACTCAAAGGCCCGCTCTCCGTAGTCCGCTGTAAGGGCAAACCGCCCGGTGCAGGCGGTCATGTCGGAAAACTCCTTCTGGATGGTCAGGGCCAGATCCTCGGCCGACTGTTTTCCCTGCCCCCCGGCGGCGCACCCCGCCAGCAGAAGCAGGCTTATCATCAGTGGAAACCAGCGCACCCGCCGTTTCACACCGAATTCCTCCTTACTCTGATTCGTCCGCGTCCAACTCAAACTGCCGCAGCTGAAACGCCTGATAGTCGGCGTACACCCACAGCACCCCCGCGCCGACCACCGCGTGCTGCGCCCGTTCCCGACCACGCACCTTTTTCTCTTTATTCTCCATCTCTCATTTCTCCTTGCTCCTGTGCAATCCTTTCTCTAAGCGGCGCACAGACACCGCCTGACAGTCAGCGTAGATGAAAAAGGCGATCAGAAGCACCTTGACCAGTTGGTCTGTACCAAAGCTCACCCATTGGCTCACCGGCACATACTCAAAGCGGATCAAAATCCGCAGCAGCGGGATCAGCATAAAAATTTTCTCAGCAAGATACAATGCAGTGCCCGCAATGCCGAATCCCGGATGCTGGCTGTAAAGAAAGAGCCCAGCCAAAACCAGTGCCACCGCACTGATCCCTACTTCCCAAGGAGTAAAAGCACTTCGTTCCATCTTCATCGCAGTCACAATGGCAGCCCCATGGATCAAGAGCTTGACGATCCCCGCGGCAAAAATGACCCCATAGATTTTTCCGCTTTCCTTGGGCTGTAGTTTAGCTGCTTTCTTTTTCATCTCTCTTCTCTCCTTCTCTCATGGCGGCGGGGAGGTAAGCCAGCAGGTCGGCGGCGGTCATGGCATACTCCCCCAAAGCTTCCGCTGCCAGATCACCGGCGCGGCCGTGGAGGTACACCGCTGCCGGAACGGCCCATTTCGGGTCGAAGCCCTGCCCCAGCAGAGATACGAGCATCCCCGCCAGCACGTCCCCAGAGCCGCCGCTGGCCATGCCGGGGTTGCCCGTGGGGTTGAGGGCGGATTCCCCGTCGGGAAAGGCGGTCAGGGTGCGGTGGCCCTTCAAAACCACGATGCAGCCGTGGTCTTTGGCAAAATCCCGTGCCGCTTCCTCCGGTTTTTCCGGCGTTTCCCCCAAAAGGCGGCAGAACTCGCCAAAATGAGGGGTAAGCACCGTCACCTTGTCCCGCCGCGTGTCTATGACATCTATATGCCCCGCCAGCGCGTTTAGACCATCCGCGTCCACCACCAGCGGGCAGGGGGCTTCCTCCACCACCGCCCGAGCCACCGTGTCCGCCCGGCCCAAGCCCGGCCCGACCACCGCCGCGTCCGCAGTCCGCAGGGCCTTGAAAATGCCGGGCAGCGCGCTCTCGGCCACCACGCCGTCCTTTTCCGGCAAGGGCTTGGGCATGGCGCACAGCAGCTTGGCGGCCACCGCAGGGTAAGCGCCCTCCGGGACGGCCACCGTCACCAGCCCCGCCCCCGCTTTCAGCGCTCCGGCGGCGGCCAAGACCGGCGCGCCGGTGAAGCCCACGCTGCCCGCCAAAAGGTACACCCGTCCAAAGTCTCCCTTATGG
>CARXAY010000195.1 GCA_949093475.1 uncultured Oscillospiraceae bacterium | reverse complement strand
GCGGTCAGGCTCTTTTCCCCTGCCAGCTCGGCCACATAGTCGATGATGCCGTTTTCATAACGGAAGTCCTGCGTGGCGAACTTACCGTCCACCTCGTCCCGGAAACGGAAGGTGACCCCGGCGTTGACCACCGCCTGACGCTTCATCACGTCCACATAGTAGGCGGCAGGGATGTTGATGTCTGTAAAGACCTCCAGATCGGGCTTCCAGCGGAAGATAGACCCTGTCTTTTTTCGGTCGGTGGGGGTCTTTTGCAGTCCGCCGATGTTTTCACCCTTTTCGAAGTGCAGCTTATATTCAAAGCCGTCCCGGTAAATCGTGGCATCAAAATATTCGCTGGCGTACTGGGTGGCACAAGAGCCAAGGCCGTTGAGGCCCAAGGAGTACTCATAATTTTCCCCCTCGGCGTCATACTTGCCGCCGGCGTACAGCTCACAGAACACCAGCTCCCAGTTATAGCGACCTTCCTTCTCGTTCCAGTCCACCGGGCATCCCCGGCCAAAGTCCTCCACCTGAATGGAGTGGTCGGCAAAGCGGGTGACGATGATCAGCTCGCCGTGGCCCTCCCGCGCTTCGTCGATGGCGTTGGACATGATCTCAAAAACCGCGTGCTGGCAGCCATCCAGTCCATCCGAGCCAAAAATGACCCCCGGACGCTTTCGGACGCGGTCTGCTCCCTTCAGGGAAGAGATCGATTCGTTGTCATACTGTTTGCCCTTTGTCGGCATATCAGCAAACCCCTCTCTCCAGTGGCGAAATTTCCACGAATACACTATATATGGTAGTATACCCCTTTTTTGCCCCGGTCGTCAACCCTGACCGGCACTAAAAAAGCCGCCCAACGGCGGCTTCTTAAGACGTATGTGCTGTTGTATCAATGTGCCGGTACGTTCGGGATCACACCGCGCGGGTGACCTTGCCGGAACGGAGGCAACGGGTGCAGACATACACGTGCTTGGGGGAACCGTCCACGATCGCCTTCACTCGCTTGAGATTGGGCTTCCACGGGCGGTTGGAGCGGCGGTGGGAGTGGGACACTTGGTTCCCGAACACCAGAGCCTTCTCGCAGTAAGCGCACTTAGCCATCAAATTTCCCTCCTCGCTGGTCAAAACTGACGCCGCAAATAAGCAGCATTCAAAACATCACGAGATATGATACCACACCTTTTTCCAAAATGCAAGCCTTTTTTTCTGGCGTTTCACCCGCCCAGCAGCTTAATGTAATAGTCTAAAAGTCCGTATATCCAATCCTGAAGCAAGGAAAAACAGAAGCCCAGTTCTTTTGCCCGGCCCGTATTGATACTGTAGGCCGGCTCACCATTGTATGGAGCGGCCTCTCCCAAGGGACTAAAAGCGGCTTTTCTCCCTGTTTTCGTTTCGCCATACGATATAACCTCGCCGAGCGAAATTGTTCCCTCCGCGCTTGCATTGATTGCGCCTGTCACGTTCTGATCGGCCAAAAAGGCCAGAAATTTTCCTGCTTCATCAGAGCGAATATATCCCATTTGAGCGTCCAAATTGTCAATTTTCATAGGGTTGGATTTTATGATATGTTCAACATAGAACAACAGCCGTTTGGTGTAATCGTCCTTCCCTATCACAAAGGGATACCTGACCGCAAGCCAGTTCCTGTTGGAGAACCTTTGCTGTAGCGCGCGTTCAGCTTGGCGCTTGCCCTCCTCGTAGGTAAAATCGTTTCGTTCTCCCCATACAAGCGCTTGGGCAGCCGGATCGAATTCCGATTCCCTTGTATCAATATGCTTCGGTGCATACACCGCCGTGCTGGACATGAGAATATACCTCTCACAGTCCACTACATCCAGTACACGCCTGACATCGTTGGAGCAATAGGCAATTTTGTCGATGGCTACGTCGTAATGCCCGCCCCTCAAGGCGCGTTTCACACTCTGTCCGTCAGTGTGGTCGAAAACGATCCGTTTTACTTTCTTTCCATATTCGTCTGGAGCAAGCCCTCTGGTGGCGATCGTAACCTGATGCCCGCGTTTCAAAAGCTCGTTGACCATGGAAATCCCAAAAAAGCGCGTCCCGCCAAGCACCAGAACATTCACGTGTCTTGCCCCGCTTCCTTACGCCCGCGGGTGGGCCTTGGCATAAACATCCTTGAGCCGCTGGCTCACCAGATGGGTATAGATCTGGGTGGAAGAGATGTCCGCGTGGCCCAGCATTTCCTGAATAGAGCGCAGGTCTGCGCCGTTTTCCAGCAGGTGCGTGGCAAAAGAGTGGCGCAGGATCTGGGGGGTGATCTCCTTTTTGATCCCCGCCAAGTCCTGATAGTGTTTGATCAGCTTCCAAAAGCCCTGACGGCTCATTCGCTCTCCGCTCATGTTGACAAACAGAGCCGTCTCGTTGGGATCGTCCACCAATTGAGGGCGGACATTCTTGATATATTCCGACAGTGCCTTCACCGCCGTGGGATAGAGAGGGATGATCCGTTCTTTCCCCTTGCTCACGCAGCGGATCACGCCGGCAGCCAAGTTGACGCTGCCGATCTCCAGATCAATCAACTCGGTGACCCGGATACCGGTGGCATACAGCAACTCCAGCATGGCCTTGTCCCGGTAGCCCTTGGCGTCTACGCAGCGGGGCTGCTCCAAAAACAACTCCACCTCACGGCTGGTCAGGACATTGGGCAGCTTATGTTCCACCTTGTCGGTGGTTACCTGACGGGCGGGGTTGGTCTTGACCTTTCCCTCCCGCTGCAGAAAACCGTAAAAGGACTTGAGGGACGCGACGCAGCGGGTAATGGTGGCGGTGGACTTCCCCATGCCGCTCAAATGGCGGGTGTAACGCTCGATATCCTCGGTCTTTACCTTGGCCACTGGCAGGCGTTCCTCTTTCAGCCAAGCAGTAAACTGGTGGACGTCACGCAGGTAGGAACTGATGGTATTTTGAGAAGACCCCTTCTCCTCACGAAGATAGGTCTCAAAAAGCTCCACTTCATTCATGTCGTCCACCACCTTTCTTGCTTTCATTCAAACCAACAGCGGCCCAAGCCGCCGCAAGATCACCGGAAGAAGCCAATATTCCGCCAGCGTGCAGGCCACGATGCCACCCAGAGCGATCAGACTGCGAAACCAGTATTCCTTAGGATAGTCGCGCAAGGTGGCGAAAAGCCTCCCGCGGATATGCCCCGACATTTCCC
>CARXAY010000194.1 GCA_949093475.1 uncultured Oscillospiraceae bacterium | reverse complement strand
CCGGTGAGGCCCGCCGTCTCCTGGAACGTCCGGGCCTGGACGAGGCCGTTTTGCCCTGTGGTGGCGTCCAGCACCAAAAGCGTCTCCCGGGCGGCCCCGGGGCACTCCCGGTCGATGATCTTGCTAAGCTTGGCAAGCTCCGCCATGAGATTTGCCTTGTTGTGAAGCCGCCCGGCGGTGTCGCACAGCACCACGTCCACCCCCCGGGCCTTGGCGGCCTGGAGGGCGTCAAAGAGCACCGCGCCGGGGTCCGCCCCCTCGTGCTGGCGGACGATCTCGCACCCGCTCCGCTGCGCCCAGATCTCCAGCTGATCGGCGGCGGCGGCCCGGAAGGTGTCGGCGGCGCACAGGAGGCACCGCTTCCCCCCCTGCTTCAAGAGGTGGGCGACCTTTCCGATGGAGGTGGTCTTCCCCACGCCGTTGACGCCGATGAACAGCATCACGCTGGGGGCGGTGGAGACGTTCAGCTCCGTGGTGCCCGCGTCCAGCAGCTCCACCAGCACCCGCCGCAGGGCGGCCCGGACGGTCTCCTGGTCCTGGAGCTTTTCTCTCCGTACGACCTCCCGCAGCCGCTCCACGGCCTCGGCGGCGGTCTCCACCCCCAGGTCCGCCAGAATCAGCGTCTCCTCCAGCTCCTCGAAAAAGGCCTCGTCCGCCTCGGTGAAGGTGGAGAAGAGATTGGTGGTGATCTTTTTCAGCTTGTCAAAAAAACCCATGGCTTCCTCCCGAGATCAGGCGTCGTCCTGATTCTTCTTCGTCTTTTTCGCGGTGCGGTCCACCGCCTTGCCGCAGTACCGGCAGTGGAGCTCGTGCTTGCGGCCCAGGAACTTGCCGCAGTGGGGGCACCGCCACCACATGTTGTAGAGCGCCAGGGCGCTGAGCAGCATCACGGCCCCCAGCCAGCCCTTGAACGGGGCCACGAACAGCCCCCCGATGGCCAGGGCGGCGATGATATAGTCCTTTTGCCGTAAACTCATAATTGGTCTCCTTTCTGTCCAGGCTTTCCGTCCCAGTCGATTTCTTCGCCGCAGTATTGGCAATAGTCCCCGTTATTCCGGTCTAGGTGCCGGCCACAATGCGGGCAACGTATCCAGAGGAGGTGGAGAAGAAATCCGAAGACGGCAGACAAAAGGGCGGTGCTGGGGATATCATAGACGCCCACTCCTGCGGGCTCCAGCGCCGTCAGGATCAGAAACAGCAGTACCGGAATGCCCAGCATGACGGCGAACGCCGTGTACTTTTTCTGCCGCAGGCTCATACAAATCACCATGCCGACCGCTTTGCGGTCTGCACAAATAGGAATGAAAGAGTGCAGACAAGCGGCCGCCTTTCCTGTAGAATTGAGTTGAGGGGAAGCACACTACAACGCACGTGGAGGTGAGTCGTAGATTACTTCCAGAGTTCAAGCCGGTATACAAATCAGTGTTAGGATCGCCTTTTCAAGCACAAATAAGTGGCGCTTCGAGCCCGGACACTAAGGATTGTATTAACACCTGTTGATTGCTTGGCGGTTCAGTCACTGCTTTCTCCTCACCATTTCGTTATGAGGAGGGTGTAGATTGAAAGTCGTATTTCCAACTTGCTGTGGGGTGGATGTTCACAAGTCCTTTCTGGTGGCGACTATCATCAAGACACCGAAGGACAGCTTGCAGCCGAGTTATCAGAAGAAACGGTTCTCCACATTTAACGCGGAGCTGAATCGTTTTGCCGATTGGCTCCACGAAAACAACTGTCTGGATGTGTGTATGGAATCCACCGGGAAATACTGGGTTCCTGTATTCAACATTCTGGAAAAGCGAGGCATTCGTGTTATTATTGCCAATCCCAAATGGGTCAAAGCTGTAAAGGGGAATAAAGATGACACCAAGGACTCCAAGTGGATCGGGGATTTGTTCCGTATCGGTTTGGTGAAAAGCAGTTTTATCCCGGTTAAGGATATCCGTATCCTTCGGGAATTGACCCGCTACCGCTACAAACTCACTTCGATGAAAAGCAGTGAGAAGAACCGTTTCCAGAATGCCTTTACCGTCTGCAACGTGGCGCTTGATTCCGTCGTGTCTGATATGTTCGGCAAATCCGCGACCGCAATCACGGATTACCTGACATCCGATGAGGATTTTGAGCCACAGCATTGCATTTCTCTGTTACAGCGTTCCCTTAAGAAAAAGGCGGATGATGTGCTGGCCTCTATTGAGGGTTATGAAATTGCGCCAGAGCAGAAACACCGCATCGGAATTGTCCGTGACCATCTCCACTACATTGAGAAGCTGATTGAGCGGGTGGACATCTGCATCAACGCTATGGTTAAAAAGTACGATGGGGCTATTTCGCTCCTTTGTACCATCCCAGGCATTGACCGCAGTTCCGCAATCACCGTTATCTCTGAAATCGGTGTGGATATGGCACAGTTTGGTTCCTCCAAACGTCTATGCTGCTGGGCCGGCCTAACCCCTGGCAATAACGAATCCGCTGGCAAGAAAAAGTCTGTCCGCATTTCACGCGCTGGTGTTTATCTCAAACCTGCCTTGGTGCAGGTTGCCCACGCCGCTGTGAAAGACAAGCTGAATCCTTACTATGCTCTGAAATATGAGCGTATTGCCAAGCGCCGGGGCAAGAAACGGGCCATCATCGCCATTGCCAGATTGATTTTGACTGCTATTTTCTCTATGCTTTCCACCGGTGAAATCTGGAATCCTGTTGACCTGTTCAAGGTTGATATGCCAGAGCATCTCAAAGAGCAGCAACTTCAAAAAGCTGTGAAGCAGGCTGTTCGTTTCCTTGAAACTCAAGGGCTTAAAGTGAGTTAGCCGTTTTTGACATCTTGCTATCCTCCCCGAAAATTTCCTGCTTTTCGGGGCTGGCTTTTTGTACCCTTTTCAGGTACACCTCTAATTCGGGATGCTTTCACACTATTACCTCATTTCCTTTTTTCCAAATTGTGTGACCGACAGGGCAAGCAGAACAGCGAATACAGCGGCTGCACAGGGCAGGAACGGCATCAAGGCAAAAGCGGCGCTTGATGTTTCCGCTGTAAAATCATGCAGGGAGCAGGACACCAGATAGCCGCTGTAACAGTAGGGATAAATGATCCAGAGCGGCGTGTTGGCGGCCAGGACGCCGGGAATCACCAGCAGCAAATTGAGTCCTACTGAAAGCAGAGGCTTTTCAAACAATACTGTGATCGCCCAC
>CARXAY010000193.1 GCA_949093475.1 uncultured Oscillospiraceae bacterium | reverse complement strand
GAACACATCCGAGCCGCGGACGGTCTCGTAGATGGAGGTGTAGCTCTCCCCGTCGGAGAAGCAGCCCACCTCTGCGTTGCCCAGACTGGTGCCCAGACGGCGGCAGATGGCCTCCGCCAGCGGCTTGTTTGCGTTGCCGGAGAAAATTTTGATGTCCTTCCCGTGTGCAATCATTTCCCTCTCCCTTTCTGTTCCTCTGTTTTGTAATTCCGTATCTTGACTTTTTCGACCCATTGGGCCGTTACTTCCCCTGCTGCTTATTGCGGCGCTTTTTCGCCCACTGGTTCTTCACGGTCTGCTGGCTGCGGGCGATGGCCAGACTGTCGCTGGGCACGTCTCTTGTGATGGTGCTGCCCGCGGCGATGTACGCCCCCGGCCCGACGGTCACCGGGGCGACCAGATTGGTGTTGCAGCCGATAAACGCCCCGTCGCCGATGGTGGTGCGGAACTTCTTCGCTCCGTCATAGTTCACCGTCACCGTGCCGCAGCCGAAGTTGATATGCTCGCCCACATCGGAATCGCCCACATAGGTCAGGTGAGAGATCTTTGTGTCGTCCCCGATAACGGAGTTTTTCAGCTCCACAAAGTCGCCCACCTTCACCCGGTCGCCCACGGTGGTGTTGGGGCGGATGTACGCAAACGGCCCGACGGTGGTGTGGCTGCCGATGGAACATTCGCTGGCATGGGAGAAGTTCACCGTGGTACTCTCCCCCACGGTTACGTCCCGGAGCATGGTGTTCGGCCCGATCTCACAGCCCTTGCCGATGTGGGTCTCGCCCCGCAGGATCGTCCCCGGCAGCAGGGTCGTGCCCGCCTCCACGGTCACGGTGGGGGCGATGTAGACCTGCTGGGGGTCGAGCATGGCCACGCCTTGCTGCAGCCAGTAGTCGTTCACCAGCTTTTTCGCCAGCGACTGGCTCACCCAGCTCTCCGCGCTCCCGCTCTCCAAAACGGCCGCCTCCGCCCCCAGAGAACCGCTGCCCTTCAGGGCCTTGCTCAGTCCGTCCGGGGTCTCCAGCGCGTCCATCAGCACCGGCGCGTCGGTACGGGCGACGGCCGCGCCGTCGCCGGGGGTCAAGCCCCTGTCCGCCGTCAGGGCGGCCGCCCCTTGGCGGAAAAAAAGAACGGGCTTGGTCACAACGGCCACCCGTCCCCCTGCATTTTTCATAAAATGATTCCACTTGTCCGACAATTCCTCGTCATCAGACGCCAAAAACACCGCTTCTTCCGGGAAGCAGCTTCGTGCGGACTCCAATGCGTCCGCCGGGCAGATCACCAGAAATTTCTCCACGCCGGCCCACAGCAGGCTCTTGGACACCCACAAGGCCGCCGGCGTAAACAGCATCGGCTCCAGCATCTGCTGCCACTGGGTCTTTTCGGGCAGGTACACTGCGGCGGCGGTCAGCTTGGAATTGGCCAACTTCATCCCCTCCTCGTCTCCGAATTTCTTGTTTTTCATTATATACAATCTCCGCGGGAAACACAACCCCCAAAACCCACTTTTTGGGGTGGACAAACCAAAGGTTTGCGGTATAATAAAAAGCACCACAAAAGAGAGTAGGTCTGCCCATGAAAAAATTCCTCGCCATCCTCCTGTGCAAGCTGGCCCGCGCGGTGGGCAAGCCGCTGGGCAAGGGCTCTTCCCTGCCCGGCAAGCTGGCCTTGAAGGTCTGCCCCGACATTTTGGCGCGGCTCTCCCTGCCCGACCGGATCATCGCCGTCACCGGCTCCAACGGCAAGACCTCCACCGTGGAGCTGCTGGCCCGCATTTTGGAGCAAAACGGCAAGACCGTGGCCTACAACAAGGAAGGCTCGAACCAGATCGAAGGGGTGACCACCTTTTTGCTGTGCGCCGCGACCTTGGGCGGCCGGGTCAAGGCGGACGTTGTCCTTTTGGAGAGCGACGAGCGCTTCGCCCGCCACACCTTCAAGCACCTCACTCCTACCCACTACGTCATTTTGAACCTCTACCGCGACCAGCTCACCCGCAACGGCCATCCCCAGTGGATGTACGACATTGTCAAGGAATCGATAAAGCCCGGGGTACACCTCCTTCTCAACGCCGACGACCCCATGGTGGCCCGGTACGGCCTCCACCACGACGGGCCGGTCACATGGTTCGGCGTAGACCGCCAGCCGGACGACGGGGACTTCAACTCGGGGGCTTACCGGGACGGGGCGTATTGCCCGGAGTGCCTCTCCCCCATGACCTATGACTTTTACCACTTCAACCACATCGGCGCATACCACTGCGAACACTGCGGCCACCACCGCCCCGCGCCGGATCACGCCGTCTCCGCGCTGGATCTGGCCGGGCGGACCATGACGGTGAACGGTCAGACCCTTGAGCTGGCCCTGCCCAGCTACTATCACGCCTACAACACGCTGGCGGCCTTCGCCCTGTGCCGGGAGCTGGGCCTTCCCCCCCAAGACATCGCCCGTGCGCTGGCGGGCTATTTCCTCCACAGCGGGCGGGTCGTCCGGTTCACCTTGGGCGGGCATGAGGGGACGCTGCTCACCTCCAAGCACGAGAATTCCATCTCCTATGACCAGTCCATCCGCGCCGCCACCCAGAGCGGAGAGGACTGCGCGGTGCTGGTCATTGTGGACGCCGTCTCCCGCAAGTATTTCACCTCCGAGACCTCTTGGCTCTGGGACATTGAGTTTGAGGGTCTCGCCGCCCCCTGCGTCAAGGAGGTCGTTCTGGCGGGGCGGTACTGCCATGATCTGGCCGTCCGCTTTGCCGCCACGGACATCGACCCGGCCAAGGTGACCGTGGAGGGCGACATCGCCGCCGCGGCGGAGCATTTGAAGGCCGCCGCCCAAGGCCACATCTACGTCATTACCTGCTTTTCCGACAAGGATAAAATCTTATCCCATGTGGAGGTGACGGCATGAGCGTCAAGCTCTATCACATTTTCCCCGATTTGATGAACCTCTACGGGGAGTACGGCAACCTCACCGCCCTGAAGGGGGCCTTGGAAGCCGCCGGACTGGAAGCGGAGGTGGTCAAGCTCCGCCCCGGCGAGGAGGCCGACTTTGCCGACGCGGATTTCCTCTACATGGGCTGCGGCACAGAGCCGGCCCGCAACGCCGCCCTCGCCCATCTGCGTCCCCTCTCCGATGCGCTGCGGGAGACGATCCTGACCCGCCAAGCCCCCGCCCTGTTCACCGGCAACGCTTGGCCGCTTCTGGGCCA
>CARXAY010000192.1 GCA_949093475.1 uncultured Oscillospiraceae bacterium | reverse complement strand
GACCTACACCGAGCGGTTCGGCTTGGCCGGGGCGTTCATCACCAAGGCCACCGCCCAGCTCATGCGGGACTTTGGCTCGATCCCCTCCCCCCAGAACGCCTACTACCTCAACATTGGGCTGGAGACCCTGTCCCTTCGCATGGCGCGGCACTGCGCCAACGCGCTGGCGGTGGCGAAGTACCTGAAAAACCACCCCAAGGTGGCGTGGGTGCGCCATCCCGGCTTAGAGGGCGACCCGTACTACGCGCTGGCCCAAAAGTATATGCCCAAGGGGAGCTGCGGCGTGGTGTCCTTCGGGGTAAAGGGCGGCCGGGAAGCGGCCTCCAAGTTCATGGCGGGGCTTACACTGGCCTCCATCGCCACCCATGTGGCCGACGCCAAGACCTGCGTCCTCCATCCCGCTTCCACCACCCACCGGCAGATGAGCGACGCGGAGCTGGAAGCGGCGGGGGTCTCTCCCGATCTGGTGCGCTTCTCCGTGGGCATTGAGGATGTGGAGGACATTTTGGCCGACGTGGAAAAGGCCCTCGCGGCGGTGTGAGTTGCGGTCTCCGGCAGAGCGCGGCTTCCCAGACGCGCCGTAGGGGCGCACAGCGTGCGCCCGCATCAAAAAGGGACGGCCCATGAGTGCCTCTCCCATAAAGGATATTCCGTTTTTTCAAAATGACCGCATGATGCCGAAACATCATGCGGTCATTCTTTTGGTATATTTCGGGGAAAAAGTCGATCTTCCCGCTCAAATCATTTTGCCTTCTTGTCCTGCTCCATCAGGAGCTGGGCGATCTCGGCCCGGGTGGCGGGGAGGGCCAGAGCAGGGTCGCCCATCCACGCGGGGTCTTCGCCCTTCAACCGTCCCACGACCATATTCATCATCTCTTTGCTCACCGGGTCTTCAGGGCCGAAGTTCCCGTTGCCGTAGCCCCGCAGCACATGGGTTTGGTTGGCCCATGCCACCGCCTCGGAATACCACTGGTCAGCCTTCGTGTCCTCGAACTCCGGCGCGTCCGTCACCTTGGGACTGCCCGCCGCGCGGTAGAGGACAGTGGCCAGCATGGCGCGGGTCAACTCGTCCTCGGGATCAAAGGTGGTGGCGGATGTGCCCTCCATGAGCTTGTTGTCGTAGGCGTACTTCACCGCCTGATAGCAGGAATCCGTCCGCTTCACGTCCACGAAGGGCCAGCGGTAGCCGGAGCTGTTTCCGCCGCTGGGACGGCTGGGGGTGGTGGTCTCGGCGGTGTACCCGATGGCGTAGGTGGAGAACTTGGAGGCGTAGATATACACCTTGCCGTTTGCGCTGTCTGCAAAGAAGCTGCCGTCGGCGAAGGCTTCCGTGGGCTTTTCGGTGAGCTTATCCAGCGCCGCTGCGGGGGTGTCCCCGTGCTTGCGGTAGACGGTCACGTCCTTCTTGCCCGTGAAGTCATAGTCCACGGCGATCTCCAGCACTTTGTCCCCGGTGTCGGGGATGGCCACGGTGGTGGGCGCGCCGTCCCCATGGGCAGTGGTTTTCAACAGGGACAGATCCAGATATAGCACATCGTCCTTTTTGCCTGTCACCACCCCTTGGATATCCTCCTTGTCAGCAGGGGCCTCCTGTTTTTCCACAGTGAGCTTGACGGTGACGGTCTGGCCCGCCGAGATCTCTCCCGCCAAGTCCTTCAGGGCGTCCTCGTCCACGGCGACGGGTGGGGTGTCCCCCTTCACCTCCACCTTCCCCTTGCTTTCGCCGGAGTCGGGCGGCGCGTAGGCCACCACGTCGCTGTTCAGCGCCGTGCCGTCGGGCCAGGTGACCCGGCAGAGGTAGTTCCCCTCTGTTTCGGCGGTGAGCTTGGCGGTGGTCTGGCCGCTGACGGCCTCGCCCAGCTCGGCGTGGGTCAAGGTGGCGGAGAGCTTGGGGGGGTTATAGTACTGCTCTGTACCGTCCTCGGGATCGTAACTCCGGCAGGCCATATACAATCCATACTGCCCGTCGGCGGGGATGATGTATGTGAGGAGCGTATCCTCTCCCCGGGTCGTGACGGACACGCCCTCGGCGGGCTCCTCAGAGCCGTCAAAGTAGTACCACTGCTGAGGGTATGTGCCGGCCGTCGTTCTGCCGTTCAGCACGATCACTCCTCCGTCGGGCACATCGGCGGTGTCCATGACCAGAGTAAGGATATCCCCCTGCTTCAAATCAATGATGAAATAGCCGGCCGCGCCGGATGCCTCCACAGGTGTCCACATTCCGTTGGCAAACGTGGCGGCCCCATCGCCGGGCATTCGCGTCCCCAAGATCTCAACGGGCTCGGCCTTTACGGAGGTCTCGCTGTCCTCCGTACCCACGGCTTTTTGACTTGTGGCGGCGGGATACCACTGGTAGGAGATGCCCTCGGGGGCGTAGTTCACCCCTACGGTGTACTCGTTCTCCGGCGTGGGCTGCTGGGTGATGGCGGGGACGGGGGTGACGGTGACGGTGCAGGAGGCGGTGACGCCGTTGGCGGTGGCGGTGGCGGTGACGGTGGCCGTCCCCACGCTCACGGCCTCCACCTCGCCCCAATCGTCTACGGTGGCTACCTCCTCGTTGTCGCTGGCCCATGTAATGTCGTCGTTGGCGTCGCTGGGGGTGCGGGTGATGTCCAGAGTTTCGGTTTGCCCCACCTGAAGAGCCAAAGTTTCCGGCTCCAAGGTGAGAGCGGTGGTGGCAATGACGGGGGTGACATAGTCGGACAGCTCATATTGGGCCGTTCCATCCCAGGTGACCATGCAGAAGTGAGACCCGCCCTTGGTGGGGACGAGGGCCGCGCCGGTTTGGCCCGCCAGCGGGGGATACAGGTCGGCGCTAAACAGGGTGGCGGAGGAGTAGGTCAGGCCGCTGATCCGGAGGGTATAGCTTCCGTCGGCGGGCACCAGCAGATAAAGCGTGCGGGCGGTGGGGGTCGCCGTCACCGTCTCGCCGTTGTCCCCGGTCAGGGTAAAGGTCTTGCCCTTGCAGCTGTTCTCAAAATCCAAATAAATGAGCTGTCCCGCCTTGAGGTTGAGGGTGAAGAACTCGCACGCGCCGCTTTTCACCGTGCCAGTCCAGTGACCGGTGCTGCCCTCATAGTCCGCGCCCTCGGCGGCGCTTCCGAAGGCCGCCCCCTCCAAAGCGATCTTTTGTCCGATGTCGGCGCTGTCACCGCTCCGATACCACTGATAGTGGGCCTTTTCGGAGTGAGAGGCCGTGACGGTGTATCCG
>CARXAY010000191.1 GCA_949093475.1 uncultured Oscillospiraceae bacterium | reverse complement strand
GGCAAGGGTGTCATCTTAGTGGCGTCCGTGAGCGCGGTAAGAGTTGCCCGCGCCATGCACAATGACTCTACCAAGCCCCGCAGCGTGACGGCTCGCGTCGGGGTAAGGGAATGTAAATAACCGTCTGCGCCCGGAGAAGTTCCCGTTAAAGTGCTTTCGGACAGGGGTTCAACTCCCCTCGGCTCCACCAAAAGACGAACAGCCGAACACCTTGCGGTGTTCGGCTGTTCGTGTTTTAGCGTCAAGACCCCGTCCAGAGGTCGAATTTGCCGTCGGCCGCATCTCTCGCGGCGTCCCGGATCCCTTCCTCAATGCTGTCTTTTCTGCTTCCTTTGGAGCAGGCCGCCGTCCCCAGCAGCAGGGTCGCGCACAACAGGGCGGCCAAGATCCTCTTTGCGTACTTCATGGTGTTTCACCTCCCTTTTGAAAAGTGGTGGGGTTACTCTAAGATGGCGTTGGCGATGCCGCAGTAGCCTTTCTCCACTGGAGTAAGGTCATTTTCGAATTTAAGGCTAAACTCCACCTGCATGGCGTGCTTCAATGGAATGGTGACCTTCTGAGGCAACTTATCATGCTCCACTACGATTTTCTGAGAAAATTCCCCATCTAAATAGACATACAAGCAACCGCCGAAGGGTTTTGTATCCAAAGAGCCGATGTCGGCGGTGAGCGTGCTGTACTCCCCGTTCAGATTGACACGGGCATAATTCTCATGGTAGGAGCCCTCGTGGTGTAGGGTAAATCCATTGGAGTAGTCCTTCCCGCCCATTTTGAAGAACTGCGCGTTGGTGGAATGATATTCGCCATAGTACGCCGTCTGATACGGCGGACACACGTCCACAAGATAGTTGATCTTGCCGGGGATCTCGCCGATATAGACGGTCTTGGTCTCACCGTCCCACTTCACGTCCTTGCCCAAGGCTTCCCCAATGGCACGCACAGGAAGATAGGTCGTTCCCTGACTGGCAAAGGGTTCGACCACGTTGCCGCTGGCGTCCTTGGGGGTGATGGGCACGCCGTCCACCACCAGCTTGATGTCCATGTAGTTGGCTTCGATGGTCTTGACGGTGGCGGCCAAGGCGGGAATGGCCAGCCCCATCACCAGAGCCATCAGGAGCATCCCCAAAACAATGTCGTGCAGTCTGTGCTTTTTCATGCTGTTCTCCTTCTTTCTGTAACGTCAGTTAAAAACTGCAAAAATAGTCTACCATACTATAACTATAATTGCAATATATAACCAACAATTATTTTTCTTTTCTGCCGCGCTCCTGTATGATAAGGGCAAGGAGGCTGACGACATGGGAATCGACTATGGCAAGCTGGGACAGCGACTGAAAAAGCGCCGCCGTGAGGCGGGGCTGACGCAGGAGCGGCTGGCGGAGCTGTGCGAGGTATCCAGCACCTACATTAGCCATATTGAAACAGGGATCGCCAAGGTCTCCTTGGACGTGTTATATCGCATCAGCCTTGCGCTGTCGGTCACGCCGGACTACTTCCTTCTGGACACCGTGAAGCCGCCTGACTATGTAAGGGGAGAGATCGCCGCGCTGCTCAAAAAATGCGACCAGCAGACCCTGTACACCGCCGGCAAGCTGATCGAGACCCTCGTTTCTATTCAAAACGAAACATAAGGCCAGTGCTTTCTGCACTGGCCTTTTTGCTTGCGCCCTTAACAAAAAAGAAGGACTGCAAAATGCAGTCCTTCTTTTTATGCCTTTTCGTTTGTTTGCTCCAACAAGGCTTTGCAGCCTTCCAGCACATCCCGCCATGTGGCCGCGAAGTCCCCGGTATACCAAGGGTCAGCTACCTCCCCCGGACGGGCGGTGAAATCCAGAAGGCGGCGTATCTTCCCCGACCGGTCGCCGCCGCAGATGTGCCGGGCGTTACGAAGGTTCGCGTCATCCATCACCACTAAGTAGTCATAGGCGCTGTAATCTGCCTGAGTCAACTGTCTGGCCCGATGCCCGTCACACCGGACACCATGCCGCGCCAGCTCCCGGCGGGCGGGCGGATAAATTCCGTTTCCGATCTCCTCTGTACTGGTGGCCGCCGAGGCGATCTCAAAGGCTTGCGCCAGCCCCGCCCGTTCCACCAAGTCCTTCATCACAAACTCTGCCATAGGGCTTCGGCAGATGTTGCCGTGACAGATGAACAGGATCCTTGTCATGCTTCTCTCGTCCCTTCCAGATGATAGACACACTCCGTCAAATATCCGAAATGATGGGCCTCAAACGTCCCCCGCTCCATGGGCACCTGCAGCCACTCCTCCAGCGTCTTCTTCCATGGCATCCACTTGGAGCGGTGTACCGCGCAGTTGTACTCATATGTAGAGAATCCCGGGCCGAGACGGTAGGCGTTCAGGGAGTAGTTAAACATGGTCAGGCTCTCTTGGTACAGCTTTTTAGGCCGGGGCTGCTCCCGCTCCGCCAGATTGGGCGTGAAGCCCTTGTCCAGCCCCAGAACCCAGTTCAAAAAGGGATCGTAGAGATAGTAGACCGAGGGGACATAGGGCAGACACAGCTCGCGCTCCTCCTCTGCCCCGTCCTCCTGATAACGCAGTATGACCGCGGCCTCCAGCAGCTCTCGCCATGTCACCACGCCGGTGATCTGCTCCCGCCTCAGCTCCAACGCCCATCCTTCTCCATCCGCCGCCTGTAGGAAAAGGAATCTGTCCTTGCCATAGCCGAACAGGTAATCAAAGGAACTCTCACTTGTCTCCCGCTTCTTGGCGTAGACAAAGTCGTAGTCTGCAAAGGCTCCCTTGCACCACTTCAACGCCTGCGCCGCGTATTGGACAGGAAACTCCTCCTCGCTCCACACGCGCACCGGCCATTCGCTCATGGTGGGGCTGCCGTCCAGCTTGCCTACATTCCACATTTCCCTTCCCTCCTCCTTCGTAGAATAAAAAAGAGGGCGCTTACGCGTCCTCTTTTCTGGAGGCGACACCCAGACTCGAACTGGGGGTGGAGCTTTTGCAGAGCTCTGCCTTACCACTTGGCTATGGCACCAACATTAAAATAGTATGCAGTTCAGGAAAATATATACTTTAGAAAACGGGGCAAAGAAAACTTTGCCCCGTTTGGAGCGAGTGACGAGGCTCGAACTCGCTACCTCCACCTTGGCAAGGTGGCGCTCTACCAGATGAGCTACACTCGCAACAACAGTGGCTATTATAGCGTCAGTCGACGGAAAAGTCAACCCCTATTTTTAGAAAATCAGAAAA
>CARXAY010000190.1 GCA_949093475.1 uncultured Oscillospiraceae bacterium | reverse complement strand
ACCTCGCCCAGATCGCCCACCGGCAGGTGGGACATCTCCCCCACCGCCGTGATGCGGCCTCCCTCCCATGCCACAAATCCGTTGGGGATCACCGCCCCGCTGACCGGATGGATCACACCGTTGATGATGACCATGTTTTCATTCCTCCCTTTGTAAAAAAGCAGGGAGAGGCGAACCTCTCCCTGCGGATTTGACGGTCAACGTCCCCGCCCGTTGCCCCGGCGGGTGTTGCGCCGGTCGGCGGCGCGGATCTCGGAGAGCTTGCTGTCGCTCTGCTGCATGAACTGCTTCAGGCGGTCTTCAAAGCTGGCCGGGCCGGCCGGCTGGGGAGCGGGACGGGGCGTAAACCCACCGCCGCCGCGGCTCTGAGGCCGCGCTCCGCCTTGATTCGCGGGGGCGCCGCTGGGTCTGGGAGGCGGCGGAAGCGCCTTTTTGATGGAGAGGTTGATGCGGCCGGATTCATCGATACCGATGACCTTGACCGTGACCTCCTGCCCCACCTGAAGGTGTTCCGAAACGTCGCTGACGTAAGCATAAGCGATTTCCGAGATATGTACCAGACCGGATTTTCCCTCCGGCAGCGACACGAACGCGCCGAACTTGGTAATTCCCGTGACCTTTCCTTGAACGACCGAACCCACTCCGAACTCCATAGTTTGCAATAGTTCCTCTCTCTCCAAAATTTCCCGGGCGTCCTCAGTTGCCGCTGTCGTAGAAGACGATCTCACCCGGCGCGACCAGCCCCAGCCGCTTGCGGGCGACCTCGGCAATGCGCTCCGGGTCATCCTTTTCGGCGATGGCTGCGCTTAAGGCTTCGTTTTCCTGCCGTTGACGCTGGTTGGCCTCTTCTAAGGCGGCCTGCTGCTGCGCCAACGTCTTTGCCTGAGAGCGCAGGTTCAGGAACGTGGTCATGGAGACTGCCAACAAAATCAGCAGCAGCAGCTTCGTGACCATACCCGCTCTCTTGAATTTCATGCCAGCCTCCGCCTCCTTCCCCCGGTGCGCTTCTCTGCGGCGTGTGGAACAATGTCCCCGGTTGCCTTGTTATTGTAAACCATCTTTCCCAAAAAGGGAAGTGTTTTTTTGCAATTTTCCAAAATTTTTTTAGGGCATTTTTCAGCGTGCGCCATGGAATGGTGAAAACCCACCATATTTTCCCGCAGATCGCCGCCACCGCTCCTTCCCAGCGGCGCACCAGCGGGCTGAGCAGGCGGAAGTAAAGCCACCCGCCCAGAAGCATGGCCGCGGCGACGTAAAGCTCCACCTCTCCCCCGGTCAGTTCCACGGTGTAGCCCAAAACCGAGAGGGTCACCGCCGCCCAATAGGCGATGTCAAGGAGGCTTCCCCATACTTTTCCCTTCCAAAGCAGGCGCAGCAGCCGCAAAAGGTCGTAGCACAGCGCAACCCCCGCCCCCATGCACACTGCGCCTCCAAAGGCCGCCGCCTGCTGGGAGGGCAGGTTTCCCAGCCCCAGCGCGATCTGCCCCATCACCGAAACAGCCGGGAAAGCAAGCCGCCCCGGGCTTCGTGAAGCTCCTCGTAGGTCAGGCTTTCCACCTGTCCCTCCACCTTGAGCGCGCCTCCGTCCAAGCTCAGGGTCTCAATGTGCAGTCCCTCTCCCCGGACAATAAGCGCGCCCAAATTGGTTGACATAATTATTGTGCTTTCGTCAAAGCTTTCCACTTCCTCCACCCCGGTGATCTCCAGCTTCTCCCGGCCCACCAACGTGATCTTGTGCCCGCTGTTTTCCATGAGACAGCCCCCTTTCATGGCACTGTATGCCTAAAATGGGACAAATATGCCGCCCTTGACTTTTTCTGCCCAAGCTGTCATAATGCACCTAATATCCGCTCCCTGCGGAAAAGGGAGGTCTTGTAAACATGAGTAAGGTTTCCGATTTTCTGAAGCGCAAGAACGTGGTCGTCACCCCGCGCCGCTATGGCGTGGACGCCATGGGCGCGATGGCGCAGGGTCTTTTTTGTTCCCTGCTCATCGGTACGATCTTGGACACGCTGGGCAAGCAGCTTGGCGTCGCTTGGCTGGTCACCGTAGGCGGCTATGCCTCGGCCATGTCCGGCCCGGCCATGGCGGTGGCCATCGGCTACGCCCTCCAAGCGCCGCCGCTGGTGCTGTTCTCTCTGGCCACCGTGGGCTATGCGTCCAACGCCCTCGGCTCGACCACCCTGATGGGCGGCAAGGGCGCGGGCGGGCCGCTGGCGGTGCTGTTCATCGCCATCATCGCCGCCGAGGTGGGTAAAATGGTCTCCAAGGAGACCAAGGTGGATATTTTGGTCACCCCGCTGGTCACCATTCTCTCCGGCGTAGGCTTGGCGGCCCTGATCGCCCCCGCCATCGGCACGGCGGCGTCCGCCGTGGGCGACTTTGTGAAGTGGGCCACCGTCCTCCAGCCCTTCCTCATGGGGAGTTTAGTGTCGGTGATCATCGGGATCGCCCTGACGCTCCCCATCTCCTCCGCCGCCATCTGCGCGGCCATCGCCCTCACGGGCCTTGCGGGGGGCGCTGCGGTGGCCGGATGCTGTGCCCAGATGGTGGGCTTTGCCGTTCTCTCCTTCCGTGAAAACCGCTGGGGCGGGCTGGTCAGTCAGGGTCTTGGCACGTCCATGCTCCAGATGGGCAACATCGTGAAAAACCCCCGCATCTGGCTTCCCGCCATTCTCACCTCCGCCATCACCGGCCCGCTGGCCACCTGCGTGTTCCGTCTGGAGATGAACGACCCCGTCTCCGCCGTGGCCTCCGGCATGGGCACCTGCGGCATGGTCGGCCCGATCGGGGTGTATGCCGGCTGGGTCAGCGACGTGGGCCTTGGGGTCAAGACCGCCATCACCGCCATGGACTGGGTGGAGCTGGCGCTGATCTGCTTCGTCCTCCCCGCCGTACTCACTTGGGCCTTTGGCCTTTTCTTCCGAAAGATCGGCTGGATCAAGGAGGGAGACCTGAAGCTGGATTGACCTGCAACTGCCGGTTGACAAAATGGAAGCTCCTCCCGCTGGACTTTTCGCCCCCTTTGGCATATCCTTGAAGGCGAAAGGAGGTCGATCCTATGACCCTTGGGCAACGCATCCAAGAACACCGCACCCGGCTGGGCCTCTCGCAAGAGGGGCTGGGGGAACAGCTTGGGGTGAGCCGTCAGGCGGTGAGTAAATGGGAGGCGGACGCCTCCCTCCCGGACACCGACAAGCTCATCGCTCTCTCCAAGCTGTTCGGACTGACGC
>CARXAY010000189.1 GCA_949093475.1 uncultured Oscillospiraceae bacterium | reverse complement strand
AAATAGTGCCTTGCAACTGGTCGGGCTTCCTGCGTCTGGTATGTATTTTGATGTTGGAAAAATTAAGCAGGCCATGTCTGATCACGAGGATCATCTGACGGCGGATATACTGAAAGGTATCCCGGACCTGCTCAACGATCCCATTGTTATCACCGAGTACAAGGGGCCGGACGGCACGGTAAAGAATACGGTAAATGTGTATGGCAATTTGTTTGTTGATAATAAGCCGGTAGTGGTTGGAGTAGTTATGCACTTGGATCGCTCAGGGCGAAGCATCATCAATAATATTCGTACAATCCACGCCAGAAGTAACTTTGCCAAGCAGATCACCGACAGTTCTGTGCTGTATCTGAACGAGGACAAAAAGAAAGTCCGCAGTTGGTTCCAAGTCTGCGGCAACTTAAACGTGCCGTTAGAGGGAATCAAGTACGGACTAATTAGAAGTATAACATTTGAAAGTGAAAAAGTCAATGGTGATGATTTCCTGAAAGGCGGTGCCGAACAAAGCCGCAACTGAGAGACACAAAGTGACGGTTCTCCCGTGCTGATAATGCAAATTCTCTGCACAAAAGAACCGTCCCTATGTCCACCTATGTCCAAGTACCTTACCCAGTTAGGCCAGTACAACACGGACCGGAGCATGGACTTTGATATTTACCGGGGCCAGGTGGGGGACAACCAGTGGCAGCAGAGCTTTGACTTCCAACAGGACCAGGAGGCTTACCGCCGGGACCAGGACGAGAGGGACCGGCAGTACCAGACAGACAGCGGCAAGGCCGCCCTGCTCTACACTGCCGGGGACCCCTCCGGCTACGCCGCGCTGTGGGGCCTTACCCCGGAGGAGACCCAATTGCTGGTGGATAACTACGCCGAGCAGAAGCAGCTCACCCAGGACGCGGCAGCCCGCGAGCTGGCCGAGTTCCACGCCAGGTACGGCGACATCTCCAAGCTGAAGGAGATCGGGGTGGATACCTCCCGGATGGAGAGAGCGGTGGAGCCGAGCCAGACTCAGCCCACGCTGAAGGGTCCCCAAGAGAATGCTTATAATGAACTCCTGAATGATCTGGTAGCGTTGCGCCAAGAAGGGGCAACGGCCAATGAGATCAATGGCGTGCTGTTGCAAGCCAGACGTGAGGGGACCATATCCTACGAGCAATTGAAGGAGCTTCGCGGCGCATACATAGGAAGCGGCAGATAAGGAGGCCGACATGGCAAAGGTCAACGACATACTGAACAAATATGGAGTGAAGCGGGACAGTGGGAGAGCACAGGTGGATACGATCCTGGGAAAATACGGGGTGAAACCGTCGTCAGTATCCACGCCCAAGCAGCCGGAGAGCAAGAGTGCGGTCAACCCGCTTATGGAAACAATGACTTCCGGGCGGGGAAGCACAGGGTCGGTCTATAACGATGTCAGGGTGGCTTTGTTCGGCCCCAGTGCCCTGCTGCCCAGCCGCCCCCGGACCACCGAGGAACGGATCAAGGACGCGGAGACCAGTGTTACAAATTGGGAGAAGCAGGTGGAGGAGATCAAGGAGCGCACCCGCACTCCCGTTGTTGGTTCCACCAGCTATGGCCGGGGGAGCGATCCGGCGCTGTCCAAGCCCGCCCCGACTGTTGGTTCTACCAGCTATGGCGCGGGGTCCGCCACCCAGGTCACAAAAAATGAAGAACTGGAACGGGCGGAGGAGGCGCTGCGCCAAAGCCGAAAGGCCCTTGACGGGCTTCAGCAGACCAAATACTGGGCCGATGCCCGGATGACCGGGATCGAGGGCCTTCAGGATAAGTTAGAGCATCTGGCGGACGATGAGGGCACCTTGAAACAGGTGCGGCGGGAGTTGGACGCCCTTACTGATAAATTCGAGGGTTCCGGCGGAGCCGAGACGCATAACGTAGAGGAGATCAGGGAGTACAATTTGACCAGGACCGCACTTCAAAGCCGTGAGGCGGAGTTGGCTGCACAACTGGACGCCAGGGACGGGGAATCGGAACGGCTTCGGCAGACCATCGCCCAGCTACAGCGGGAACGGGATACGGAGCAGCGGCACGCCTATTATCTTCAACTCCGGCAAAATCCTGACTTCACGGAGGAGAGCCGGTACAATAGCACCAGGAAGAGCGACGAGGAGATCGAGGCCGAAAAGGGGCAGCTTTCGTTCTGGGCGCCCCAAACGGGCCTTGTGGAATATAGGGATATCACTTACGACTACATCAACCGGGATCCAAAGGCCATGGAGAAGCAGTACCTTTCCGACGCCGCCAGCGGCCTTGCCGCAGCCGGAGTAGATAAAAGTTTTTTGCAGGGCCTGACGGATGAGGAGATCGCCGTTTTCAACTACCTCTATGATCCTGAAGCCCCGGAGGAGGCCTATCAGTTTATCGCCGATCTGGCTTCGGAACTCAATTTGCGGCAGCGTCTGGCGGCGGAAAAGGAGTGGAGAACATACGCGGACGAGCACCCGGTAGAGGCTTCGGTCTTTAGTATCCTCACAAGCCCCGCGAAGGGATGGACCTACCTCGGACAGACGATAGATTATCTGGATGACGGGAAGATCGACCAAAACGCAGGGTACAATAAGTTTTCCTACATCCCCTCGGCCATTCGGAGCGAGGTCAGCCAGAATATCGAAGAAAATGTGGAGGGGGGCTGGGGAGAGGGCGGGAGCTTTGCCTATCAAACGGGCATGAGCATGGGCGACTTTCTCCTGAATACCGCTATCACCGGAGGCCACCCGGCACTTTCCCTTGCCATTATGGGCACAGGGGCGGCGGCGGACGCCACCCTGGCAGCCAAGGACCGGGGAATGGATGACACGCGGGCGTTTACCCTGGGCACCATCGCCGGACTTGCGGAGATCGTGACGGAAAGGATATCCCTGGAGGCCCTTCTAAAGCCGGACTGGGAAAGGGGCGTTCTGAACTACATCATCAAAAACACGCTGGCAGAGGGCAGCGAAGAGATGGAGAGCGACGTGATCAATTGGACGGCGGACTATCTCTACGACGTCATCACCGGGCAGGGAAACAGCGAGTTTAAGGCTATGGTCCGCGCCTACCAGGCCGAGGGTTACAGCGACGGGGAGGCGATGGGAAAGGCTATCACGGACCGTCTTCTGGAGCTTGGCGTGGACGGGCTGGGCGGCGCGATCTCCGGCGGCGCCATGGCCGGGGCAGCCGGAGCCGGTCATGTGGCGACGAACTATCTAAGCGGCAAAAAGCTCAGCGGTATGGAGCTGTCTATGGAGGACGTCAACGCTTT
>CARXAY010000188.1 GCA_949093475.1 uncultured Oscillospiraceae bacterium | reverse complement strand
TCCCGGAGATGCTCCCCCGGCGGGACGCGCCTTTGGGGCTGGTGAGCTATGAGTTCCCCCGTCTTTTGGACGGCGCGGCCAAGGAGAGCCTCGCCGCCAACCGGGGCGCGATCTTTGACGTGACCGAAGCCGACCTCCAAGACCCCGGCATCCGGGACGCCATTTTGGACTTGCCCTACGCCGTGGCTATGACCCCTTGGGACGGCAGCGACGAGACCCTCACTACCTTGGCGGGCCTTGGATTTGACGAGATCCTCCTCACCGGCGTGACCGAGACGGACGCCGCCAAGCCCCGGGAGGTCTTGGCCGGCCTCGGCTATCTGGGCCGTCTCAGCGTGGTGGCGGAAAAGTCCCCCTTCCAAGACGACACCGCGCTGGGCCGCGCCATGGCGGAGCAGTTTGACCGAGTGTACGTCCCCGGCGGCAACTGGGGCGGGCTGAATCTTTACAAGTACCTGAAGGACAACGGGTTTGCGGGCACGACCGCCGACATCGTGACCACCGTGGGCAAGCCCCTCTCCGCCAACTATTCATGGGCGATCCTGCCGTAAGAAGGTGACCCTTGTGTCAACAACATCCGATGGCCGGGCGGACGCCCTGAAAACATGGGCAGTCCGGGCGCTGCTCCTCCTCCTGCTCACCGCCCTTTGGGGGCTGGTCTACGGCCTGTGGGCCTCCCGGGGGGCGCACATGGGGCTGGAGTGGTTTTTAGAGGGGCTGATCGTTCTGGTCACCCTGCGTTTCCCTGTTGTCCCCTGCCTTGCCGCCGGAGGGCTGACCTTGTGGCTGATCGGACAGATCCGCAAAATTCATTGCGTGAGGTCGTAATATCATGCTCTTTTCCTCCCCCATCTTCCTTTTCGTGTTCCTGCCCATTGTATTAGCCGTCTACTATGGCCCTCTGCGCGGAATGCGTCGGGGGCAAAATCTGTTTCTCCTGATCGCCTCCCTGTTCTTCTACGGCTGGGCAGAGCCGGTGTTCGTTCTGGTGATGGTGGGGAGCATTTTGCTCAACTACCTTTTGGGGCTGTGGGTGGAGTATTGCTTCCAAAAAGGGCAAAAGACCACCGCGCCCGTGGTCACGGCGGTGGTTGCCAACCTCGCCCTGCTCTTCGTGTTCAAGTACCTCTCCTTTACCCTCGCCAACCTCCGCTCACTGGGCGCGAACCTCCCTCTGCGGAGCATCGCCCTGCCCATCGGTATCTCCTTCTTTACCTTCCAAGCCCTCTCTTATGTTCTGGACGTGGCCCGCAAGGACGCGCCCTGCCAGAAAAACCCGCTCGATGTGGGGCTTTACATCGCCTTCTTCCCCCAGCTTATCGCCGGGCCCATCGTGAAATACCGCACCGTGGCCGAGCAGATCGAGGGCCGTCAGGAAAGCTGGGCGTTCTTTTCCCAAGGATGCTACCGCTTCCTCATCGGCCTTGGAAAGAAGGTTCTTTTGTCCAACCAGCTTGCCGTCATCGCCGACGCCGCCTTCGGCGCGGACGGCCCGTCCTCCATGGCTATGGCGTGGCTGGGCGGACTGACCTATATTCTCCAGCTCTACTTTGACTTCGGCGGCTATTCCGACATGGCCATCGGGCTGGGCAAGATGTTCGGCTTCCAGTTCGCGGAAAACTTCCGCTACCCCTACATAGCCACCTCCATCACCGATTTTTGGCGGCGGTGGCACATCTCCCTCACCACTTGGTTTCGGGACTACGTCTATTTTCCGCTGGGGGGCAGCCGGGTAGACAAGGCATGGAAGGTGCCCCGCAACCTCTTTGTGGTCTGGTTTCTCACGGGGCTGTGGCACGGGGCAAACTGGACGTTCATCGTGTGCGGTCTGATGAACTTCGCCCTGCTCATGTGGGAAAAATACGGCGGACTGGGAAAACACTGCTCCCGTTTTTGGGGCTGGGCGTACACCTTCACCGCCTTTATTCTCACCTGCGTGGTGTTCCGCTCCGACAGTCTGGCCTTTGCCGGGCGGTACTTCGCCGTGATGTTCAAGCTGACAGAGACCCGCTTTTACGACCCGCAGGTGGGCTACTACCTCTCCCAAAACTGGTGGGTGCTTCTTTTGGCCGCTCTGGCCTGCGCCCCGACGGCCACCTGGCTGCGGGGGCGGCTGGTGCGGCTGTCCAAGCGCAACGGCCTCCCCGCCCTGATGCCCGTGTGGAACTGCCTGTGCGCCGCCGCCACCGCCTGCATCCTGCTCCTCTGCACCGCCTATCTGGTGAAGGGCGCGTATAACCCGTTTATTTACTTTAATTTTTAGGACGGCGCGCCGGGTCGCCGCGCCCTACATAGGCCCGGGCACATTTAAGAAAGGAGATCTCTATCGTGAACTGGCAGTACAAGCTCAAGCGGCTGGTCAATGACCGTTTTGCCCTGTCCGCCATCTTGTTTTTGGCCGTCGTCACCATAGGGGCTTTCTGCACCCTGTTCGGCGTGCTGGACACCGCCTCCGCCTGCGCCGGCTTTGCCCGGCCCGACCTGACCAAGCACGACCCGACCCTTCCCCACCACGCCGCCGCGTCCCGCTCCCTTCAAGCCGGGGCGCTGAGCCGCTCCGCTCCCGTCGAGCCGTGGCCGGAGCGTTTTTCCCAAAAGACCGCCGCCGCAGAAGCCGCCGTCCAGACCGCCCTCACCGACCAGCACGTCCTCATTCAGCTCTACGGCGGTTTTCAGGCCCTCTCCGGCCGCACCGTGGTGGAGGACACCGCCGACCCCACCTACTCCGTGACCCGTCTAAGCAGCGGGGCGCTCACCTTCACCGCCGACGCGGCCACCGACCCCGCCGCGCAGGCCGCGGCCCTTAAACGGCTGGAACACATTTTGGACGACCGGGGCAGCTCTCTCCTCTATCTGCAAGCTCCCTCCAAGATCGCCGACGGCGACAGCCTGCCCTACGGTGTGGCCGACGCCTCCAACGCCAATGCCGACGCCCTGCTCGCCGCGCTAAAGGAGGCCGGCGTGGACTATTTGGACTTCCGCCAGACCCTCAAGGACGCGGGGGGCGATTGGGAGAGCTGGTTCTACGCCACCGACCACCACTGGAATCAGGAGGGGGCGTTCACCGCCTTTCAGGCCCTGTGCGACAAATTAGAGGACTACGACCAGACCCTCCCCGTCTCCCGGGGGGAGAAGCGCCGCCCCATCGCCATAGACGAGAAGTGGACGCTACGGGAAAGCTACGGCATCGTCAACCGCCCCGCCCTCTTTTTGGGCAGTCAGGGCAAGCGGGTGGGCTCTCTCTACGCCGGGAAGGACGACTTCGCCCTGTGGACGCCCAAGCTCCCCAC
>CARXAY010000187.1:3020-3294 GCA_949093475.1 uncultured Oscillospiraceae bacterium | reverse complement strand
TCCTCGACCTCACCGCCGCCCCACCCCGTCGCCTCCGCCCCGGCGGCGTGACCTTGGAGCAGCTGCGCGAGGTGCTGGGCGAGGTCGCCGTGGATGAGGCGGTCACAAGACTTATGTCAACTAACGAAAAGCCCCGCGCGCCGGGGATGAAATACCGCCACTACGCGCCGAAAGCTCCTGTTACTGTTGTGAGCGGTGAATCAGAGGCCACCGCCCAATACATCGCCGCCCACTTAGAGCCGGGAGACGGGATTATCTGCTTCAATGATTATGT
>CARXAY010000187.1:0-3010 GCA_949093475.1 uncultured Oscillospiraceae bacterium | reverse complement strand
CCATCGGCCCTGCGGACGACCCAGAGGCCCACGCACAGCACATTTTTGAGGCTCTGCGGGCCTTTGACCACAAAGACGTAACGCGCATCTGGGCGCAGTCCCCCGACTCCACCGGGCTGGGTCTGGCGGTGACCAACCGTCTGAACAAAGCCGCCGGATTTCACATCATCCGGCTCTAAAAGGAGACCACCATGAAAGAAGTCGACCCAAAAACCACCTCCCGCGCCATGAGCTACGAGCTTTATATCGACGCGCCCATGCCCATGGTCACCCTGTTCAAAACGCTGGACATTACCCCCTTGGTACGGCTGTCCAAAAAGGGTCACAAGCTCAATATGCTGCTTTGCTGGTGCGCGCTGGCGGCAGCTAAGAAGGTGGAGGAATTTTTCCTCCTTCCGGTGGGAAAAGCCTTGGTGGCGTACGACCGCTTGGGGGTCAACGTCATCGTCAACAACGCTCAAGGTGGGCTTAGTTCCTGCGACCTACCCGACTGCCCGGACTGGCGGGCGTTTGAGACCGCGTATCTGACCCTGACCCAGCGAGTTCACGACAGCGCGCAAAACTACGAGCTGGACGACGCCATGATCTTGGGCTCTTCTTCTCTGGCCGGGTACGACATCGACGGCGCGGTGAACTTTTACAGCGGCCTTTTTAACAACCCCTTCCTCATCTGGGGGAAGTATACGAAAAAGGGACTGAAGCAGCTCTTAAAGGTGTCCTTCCAGTTCCATCACGTCCAGATGGACGGCCAGCAGGCCTGCCAATTCCTCGACGCCATGCAGGCGGAAATCAACCGGTTATCCAAGGAGAAATAGAGCCTGATATCAAGGGGGGACTTCGATGAAGAACAAGCTATTCCGCTTCCTTGTTCTGGCGGCATATATCTGGTGGGCGGCATATATGTCGGCGCGGCTGTTTCTGCCCAAGAATATGCCCTTCCCCTTCTCTGTTCTTGATCCGCTGACGATCCTGATGTTTTTGGCTCTTGCTGCCATTGACCATTTTGTCAAGCCAACCTCATTCCAAAAAGACGACCCGGACGATAGAATAGAAAGCTATATCTGTAATATCTTATTCTTTCTCCCTTTCGTGGTTGCCGGACTGCAGTTATTTAAGATCATCTAAAATACATCAAAGGAGCGATGAAACATGGGTACATTATCTGTGGGCGTGAGCCGGGACAAGGCGGTGGAGGTGCTCAAGCAGTATAACGCCGAGCCGTTCCACCTGCGCCATGCCTTCACCGTAGAGGCGGTCATGGGCTGGTACGCCGATGAGCTGGGCTACGGCGACGACAAGGAGTTTTGGGCCACGGTGGGACTGATGCACGACGTGGACTTTGAAAAATGGCCCGACGAACACTGCGTCAAAGCCCCTGAGCTGCTCGCCGCCGCCGGGTTCACCCCCGAGCTGATCCACGCCGTCTGCGCCCACGGCTGGGGCATGACAGGCACGGCCGCCAAGCCCGAACACGAGATGGAAAAGGTGCTTTTTGCCGCCGACGAGCTGACCGGCCTCATCGGCGCGGCGGCGCTGATGCGCCCCTCCAAGTCCACCAAGGACATGGAGCTGAAAAGTCTGAAAAAGAAATTCAAGGACAAGAAGTTTGCCGCCGGCTGCTCCCGGGAGTGTATCTCGCAAGGCGCGGAATTGCTTGGCTGGGAGCTGGACAAGCTGTTGGAGATGACCCTTCAGGCCATGGCGGCCACCGAGGACGCGGTGGAGGCCCAGCTGGCGTGAAAACCATCGGCGTCACCGGCCCGACAGGCGCTGGGAAAACCACCGTCTTGCGGGCGCTGGAAGGTCTGGGGTGCGTCTCAGTGGACTGCGACGCCCTTTACCACTCTCTGCTGGACACCTCCCCCACCCTGCCGGGGGAGTTGACAGCGCGGTTTGGAAAGAGTATCCTAAATAGTCAGGGTGGAATCGACCGCAAGGCGCTGGGTAAGGTCGTCTTTGCTGACCCCGCCGCGCTGGCCGACCTGAACGCCATCTCCCACCGGCACATTTTAGAGCGCTGCCGTGAGCTGTCCCGTCAGGCGGAGGAAACCGGCGCAAAGGGCATTGTCTTTGACGCCATCGCCCTCTTTGAATCCGGTCTGGCAGACGCCTGCGACGTGACCTTGGCCGTCGTCGCCCCGGTGGAGACCCGCATCCGCCGCATTATGGCCCGGGATGCCATCGGCGAGGACTACGCCCGTTCCCGCGTCGCGGCCCAGCGGGAAAATGATTATTATGTCAACCTCTGCGATCATGTGCTTTTTAACAAAGATGATACGTCACCAGAGGAACTGACCGCACAAGTGATCCAATTGTTTTCTAACATATTATGTTAACTATATCAAAGGAGGAATCCCCCATGGAAGACACCAAAAAGACCCCCGGTCAGGAGCGGCGCGACGCGCTGCTCTACGCCCCAAAGAACGGCTATGACCGTCTCACCCCTCAGGACGAGATCGCCATGCACAGCTACTGCGAGGACTACAAAAAGTTCCTCGATCTGGGCAAGACGGAGCGGGAGTGCGTCACCACCGCCGAGGCGCTGGCCAAGGCGCAGGGCTTCCGCCCCTTGGAGAAGGGCATGAGCCTGAAGGCCGGGGACAAGGTCTACCGCATCAACCGGGGCAAGTCCATCATGCTGGCGGTCATCGGCTCTGCGCCCCTTTCTCAGGGGGCGAACATCGCCGCCGCCCACATCGATTCTCCCCGCCTCGACCTCAAGCCCAACCCCCTCTATGAGGACAGCGAGATGGCCTTTTTCAAGACCCACTACTACGGCGGCATCCGCAAGTACCAGTGGGTGACCATCCCTCTGGAGCTTCACGGCGTGGTGGCCCTGAAAAACGGCCAAAACGTCCCGGTGGCCATCGGCCCGGGCGCGGGCGACCCGGTGTTCACGGTGGACGACCTTCTCCCCCACTTAGCCAAGGATCAGTCCCAGAAGCCTTTGGGCGAAGCCATCCCCGCCGAGAGCCTCAACATTCTGGTGGGCAGCCGCCCCTTCAAGGAC
>CARXAY010000186.1 GCA_949093475.1 uncultured Oscillospiraceae bacterium | reverse complement strand
ATTTGGACGTGTTTAACGCGGGCCTCCGCGTGGTCAACGTGGATCAGGGCGCCCTGTCCCACTTTGTGTTTGACAACCTGAAGATCCACGGCTTCCGCGGCCCGGGCATCAACGCCGGCAAAACCAGCGGCGGCATCCAGTTCAACGTGGGCACGCAGGCGGCGACCCCCGTGCCTTCCTGCTTCGTGGACGTGAGCATCACCAACTGTGAGATCTACCAGTGCGGCCGCGACGGCATCAACTCCCTGACCGTGTGGGGCTTCCGCAGCTATCAGGACAGCGGCGCTGCATGGCCCTCCTTCCCTTCCGGGGAGTATAACAGGGCCTACTCCTACTATCCCGGCCGCAACCTCTACGTGGCCAACAACATCCTGCGGGAGATCGACGGCGACGGCCTCATCGTGGACAGCTGGAGCAACGCCGTCGTGGAACACAACACGGTCAGCCGCTGCGCCATCCATATGTCCAACCCATTCCGTGCCGCTGTGGGTATGTTCAACTGGAACTCGGACAATACGGTATTCCAGTATAACGAGTGCTTCCTCAACGGGGTGGACGCCACGATCCACGCTGTGGGCAACACCAATGTCTCCAAGGGCGTCAACATTCAGGACGGTCAGGGCATTGAGGTGGACGCGCTGAACCAGAATACGTGGGTGCAGTTCAACTACCTCCACAACAACGCCTGCTTTATGATGCTGTGCTGTGAGGAGAACCAATACACCTCCATGAACACATGGATCCGTTACAATGTCAGTGAGCGGGAGGGCTACAACCCCAACACGACCATCCCGGGCGGCATGGGCTGGTTCCGAAACGGGGAAAAGGGTCTCAACACCGAAGTGTATAACAACACCTTCATTTTGGACAGCACTACCTTGAAAAACGGGAAGATCTTCCTCCTCGGACGTACCGGACAGGCCGCCACCCCGTATAAGTTCTATAACAACATCTTCTACTATGTGGAGCAGACCCCCGGCACAGTAGAGAACTGGTGCGCCAACAGCACGGACTTCCGAAACAACCTCTTTATCGGCATCACCAACGCCCCCACCGACAAGGGCAACCTCACCGCGAACTCCGCCGACGGTCTCTTCGTGGGCGGCACGGGTGCGGAGGCCTACCGTCTGGCGACGAACACCTATGAAGGGATGGGCGCGGTTCTGCCCAGCATGAGCGACGGGATGTTCAGCGACCGGGATATGGCCGGGACTACGATCCCCGCCACCCCCGGCATTGGCGCTTTCGTCTATGCGGACTGAACCTGATACCGCCGAAAGAGAGGACGCGCTATGGCAAACAAAAAGGGAAAGCCCGATCCAAAGCCACTGCCCCGCAGGAAGCTCCTGCGCTGGGTTCTGATCGGCGCGGCGGCGGTGACCGCAGCCGTCCTCCTTGCGGTGGTTCTGCACGGAGGGGGAGAGAACTCCCCCTCCGGCGGGCTCATGAAAGAGCTGGCCGCCTACCGGGGCTATTCCCGAACCGTGGGCCAAGAGGAGTATGACTTCTTCCGCGAGATCGCGGAGGACAGCCGCCCGGCCGATGAGGACGCGGACACGTACACCAAAGCGTATATCAACCGGGTGAACGCCAAGTTCTACCTTGGCAGCCGCATGGGGCTGTGCGACCCCTTTGACTACGCCGCCATGAAGCTGCGGACGGAACAGGAAAACACCATCCGCGCCGCCAAGGTGGCCGACGGGCAGACGGTATACGGCGTGACCAGCTTTACGCCGGACAGCTATTTTCGCTATGTGGAGGCCGACTTGGACGCGGCCATCGTGACCTACATGAAGGATCACGTCGACAAAGGGATGGAGGAGCAGGCGGAGGATTATTTTAACGCCCACTCCGACGCTTTTTTGCAGTTGGAATCCATTACTTACCAAGTGGAGGAAAACGGGGAAAGGGAAACGGTGACGGCGGAGCGGGCCGCCCTGAGAAACATGGAGAACAGCGACGGGACGCTCTCTGATTTCCTGTACTCCGCCCAGCCGGGGGACTTCATGGACTACCAGACCCCGGAAGGAGTGGAACGGCGGGTCACACTGGTGGAGACCGCCACCCAAATGCCTGCCTTTGACGAGGCGCGGGATGCCGCGCTGGACGCATGGCTGCGCGCGGAGGTGCTGGACGGCCTTTACGCCACCATCGCGGAAAACAACCCTGTGCAGTTTGACTTGAATACCTGAACACGGGCCGCTCCGAAGGGGCGGAGGGCCAAACGGGAAAGGAAGATGACTATGAAACGGAAAAGATGGACGCAGAGGATGGCGCTGCTTCTGGTCGCCGTGCTGCTGGTGGGCTGTCTGCCCCTGACGGCGTTTGCGGCGGGGAGTACCTCTGAGGCCAAGGCCCAGCTGGGTACGGACAAGAATTATAACGGCGATAAGGTGGACCTGAGCAACGCGCTGTATACCTTTGATCTTGTTGACGGGAGTATTTACAAGATTCATAACGATACCACGGCGGGTAAAACGGTATATCCCACTGGAACTACCAATGGTGTTACCCATGTCACAGCGGAAACCAGAATCGAAGTCACTCCGGCTACCGTGGGCAACGCAAGCTATTTTCGCCTCAACGCGAATCCCGAGGGTCACAATCACATTGTTTTTGTGGGTGCTGCGTGGCCAAATGCCCGGGACAATATTAAACTCATGTTCAACCGGGTAAATAGCTTGAACCTTTACGTAGAGGGGAACAAAACCTCATATGTTCCCTGCATGGAATTTGCGCTGTATGAGCAGTCTGCGAATGACGCCGACAGTGAAATTCCCGGTTATGCGTTGGCTACCGAGATTACCGATGGCGGGAAGTATCTCATTGCCCAAAAGTCCGGAGACACATGGTATGTGATGTACCCTTATGATGGTGGCACAGGATATAATCACGTCGCCAAAGTGGTCATCGAGACGACCACCACGCAGCCCGACCCGGTAGAACCCACCGATCCTCCCGAGCAGCCTACCCGGCCCGAGGGTAAGCCCACCATCGACGTCAATAACGACCTCTATCAGGTGGTGGTCATGTGCGAGGAAAAGGACAACAAGGGCGATGATGCCGACAAACACTACTGGAGCTATCCTAAAACGACCAATTGGGGTAGCACCACCGCCGACCAATTCGAGGTGGGCGAGGTGCGGGAAAACGATCTGGACAACGGCACTGCCGAGCAGTATCCCTACATCTGCCCGGTGACCCCCGCCTATACGCTGGAGCAGTGCCTTGCCAACATCAACGCCGAGTCTGCCGGCCACCGGCTGGTCACTACCGAGGAGACCATTCCCACCGCCTACTAC
>CARXAY010000185.1 GCA_949093475.1 uncultured Oscillospiraceae bacterium | reverse complement strand
GGGCATACGGCCCCTATATCTTCCGCGAGGGAGACCGGGTCATGCAGGTGAAGAACAACTACGACGTGATGTGGCTGGACGCCCAAAAGGGAGAGAGCGGTCTGGGCATCTTCAACGGCGACATCGGACACATCGTGGAGGTAGAGCCGGGGGGCGGCGCGCTGACGGTGGACTTTGACGGCAAGCAGGTGCTTTACACCCCGGAAGCGTTGGGAGAGCTGGAGCTGGCCTACGCGGTCACCGTCCACAAGGCGCAGGGCAGCGAGTACCCCGCGGTGGTGCTGGCCTGTCTGGAGGCCGCGCCCATGCTCCTCACCAGAAGCGTGCTGTATACCGGCGTGACCCGCGCCAAGAGCCTGTTCATCGGCGTGGGGGACGAGCGGGTCTTTGCCCGCATGGTGGAAAACAACAAGCCCCAGCGGCGGTATTCCGCCCTTGCCGCCCGCCTGACGGGGGTGTAGGGGCGCACAGTGTGCGCCCGAGAACGCGGGAGGATGAACGGCGGGCGCACGATGTGCGCCCCTACTGGACAAATGAAAAGTTTGTGATATAATAGACGGCAACTACAGCATAAGCTGTGAAAAAGACGTAAATTTTGGGAGGAATACTTTCGTGGACGACCGATTGTGGCTCATCATCGGCATTGGCATCGGGCTGGGCATCGCCCTGCTGGTCTGGGGCGTTTGGCGGCTTTATAAGACGGGACTTTTTTACAAGCTGGGCATCGGCAAGACCAACCCGGCGGAGACCGTTTCGGAGGAGGAGATCCGCCAGCTGGTGGACGCGGGGGAGGAGACCGGCGCGATCCAGCAGGAGGAGCGGGAGATGATCGAGAACATCTTCGAGTTCAACAACTCCGCCGCCGAGGACGTGATGATCCACCGCACGGACATGGTGTTCCTCCAGATCGAGGACACCCCGGAGGAGATCTTGAAAACCATCGAGGAATCGGGCCTGTCCCGCTTCCCGGTGTACGACGAAGACCCCGACGACATCATCGGCATTTTGAACACGCGGGAGTATCTGCTCAACACCCAGCGCGCCCAGCCCAAGGCTCTGCGGGAGCTGCTCCGCGACCCCTATTTCATCCCGGAGACGGTGCGTACCGACCTGCTGTTTCGGGATATGCAGAGCCGCAAGGTACATATGGCCATCGTGGTGGACGAGTACGGCGGCACGGCGGGTCTGGTGACGCTGGAGGACTTGCTGGAGGAGATCGTGGGCAACATATATGACGAGTTTGACCCTCAGGACGCCCCTGACATTTTGGCGCTGGGCGGCGGCCGCTGGCGCATCAGCGGCGGCGCAGAGCTGGACGCTGTGGCCGAGGCGCTGGATATCGAGCTGCCGGAGCAGGAGGAGTACGATACGCTGGGCGGGCTGGTGTTCGCCCATCTGGCCGTCATCCCGGAGGATGGCGAACAGAAGAATTTGAAATTAGAGCTGCCTGAAATGACCGTCCGGGTGGAATCCATCGCCGACCACCGGGTAGAGTGGTGCGTGGTAGAGAAAAAGGCCAAGGCCGAGCCCGGGGCAGAGGAAAACGAGTAAGGAGCGCAACATGACCGAGCGGTTTCGCAAATCCATAGAGACCTTAGAGCTGCCCCGCGTGCTGGAAATGCTGGCGGGGGAGGCGGTCACCACCGAGGGGAAGGAACGCTGTCTGGCGCTCCTTCCCCAAACTGCTTTACCGGAGGTGCAGCGGCTTCAGGACGAGACCGCCGCCGCCTTTTCCCTCACCGTCCTCCACGGCACGCCGCCGCTGGGGGACGTGCGCCCGGTGGGCGGCGCGCTGAGCCGGGCCGACCGGGGCGGCGCGCTGAACACCCGGGAGCTGCTGGACGTGGCGGGAGTGCTGCGCAGCGCGCGGGGCTGCCGGGAGTACGGCGGCGCAGGGGGAGACAGCGTCACCTCCCACCTCTTTGCCTCCCTCACCGCCAACAAGTATCTGGAGGAGAAGATCACCGCCTCCATCCCGGACGAGGACACCATCTCCGACGCCGCCAGCACCGAACTGGCGGACATCCGCCGCCACAAGCGGGCCGCCGCCGGGAAGGTGCGGGACGTACTCAACAAGCTCATCTCCTCCAACCAAGCCAAGTACCTTCAGGACGCCATCATCACCCAGCGGGGCGGGCGGTTTGTCGTGCCGGTGAAGTCGGAGCATAAAAACGCCATTCCCGGTCTGGTACACGACGTGTCCGGGTCAGGCTCGACTTTCTTCATTGAGCCCATGGGCGTGGTGAAGGCCAACAACGAGCTTCGGGAGTTAGAGGCCAAGGAGGAAAAGGAGATCGAACGGATCTTGGCGGCCCTCTCCGCCGAGTGCGCGTCCTTCCAAGAGGACATCGCCATGGACTACGACCTCCTGATCCTGCTGGACGTGATCTTTGCCAAGGCGAAGCTGGCCGGCCGCATGAACGCCATCGCCCCCAAGCTGACCGAGGGCGTGATCTCCCTGAAAAAGGCCCGCCACCCCCTCCTTGACCCCAAAAAGGCGGTGGCCAACGACCTCTATTTGGGAGAAAATTTCGACACGCTGGTTATCACCGGCCCCAACACCGGGGGCAAGACGGTGACCCTGAAAACCATCGGCCTTTTGACCCTCATGGCCCAGTGCGGCCTCCACATTCCCGCCGCCGATGACAGCATGGTGGCGGTGAGAAGTCAGGTGCTTTCCGACATCGGCGACGAGCAGTCCATTGCCCAGAACCTCTCCACCTTCTCCTCCCACATGGTGAACATCGTGGGCATTTTGGAGGAAGCGGACAGGGACAGCCTCGTTCTCTTTGACGAGTTAGGGGCGGGGACAGACCCGGTGGAGGGGGCGGCGCTGGCCGCCGCCATCATTGAGCGCACCCGCGCGCTGGGCGCGCTGGTGGCCGCCACCACCCACTATGCCGAGCTGAAGCTGTACGCCATGACCACCGCCGGGGTGGAGAACGCCTCCTGCGAGTTTGACGTGGATTCCCTCGCGCCTACCTACCGGCTGCTCATCGGCGTGCCCGGCCGCTCCAACGCCTTTGCCATTTCCCGCCGTCTGGGCCTGCCGCAGGAGGTCATTGACCGGGCGGCGGCCCGGGTGGACAGCGAGAACGTCCGCTTTGAGGAGGTGCTGTCCCGGCTGGAGAAGCAGCGCAAGGCGCTGGAGGAGGAGCAGACACAGGCGGCGTCCCTGCGCCGGGAGCTGGAGCAGTCCGCCGACGCAGCGAGGGCGTACCGCGCCGCGCTGGAGGAGGAACGGCAAAAGGCCACCGCCCAAGCCCGGGCCGAGGCGCAGGAGATCGTGGACGAGGCGAGAAG
>CARXAY010000184.1 GCA_949093475.1 uncultured Oscillospiraceae bacterium | reverse complement strand
CCCAACATCCACCCCTACACTGAATACCGCCAGCGGAAAACCACGCTGGAGGAGTACGCCAAGACGGTGGAGCTGCCCCTCGTCATCGGCGGCGTGTACGGCCTGCGTCCTTTTACCCGCGCAGTCATCGGCGACCTTGAAAATCGATGTGGGAAATGCTACCGAATGCGTCTCGAGCCCACCGCGCAGTACGCCGCCGAGCATGGCTTCGATTCCTTCACCACCACCCTTTTGGTCTCCCCCTACCAAAATCACGAGCTGCTTTTGGAGGTGGGGCAGGCGGTGGCCGAACAGTACGGCCTGCAATTCCTCCCCTACGACTTCCGTCCCCGCTTCCCGGAGGGGCAGGAGCGGGCCAGAGCGCTGGGGCTTTATATGCAGAAGTACTGCGGGTGCATTTTCAGCGAGGAGGAACGCTACCGCAAGAAAAATAAGATCGTCCCCTAAAAAATACCTACCAATTTACTGGGTTATGTGTTATACTCTTGTTGCACCCTTCCAAAACAGCGTAAACACAAAGGAGAACCGCTATGCTGGAGATCAAAAACCTATCCTATCAGGTGGATGCGGACGGCGAGGAGCTGGGCATCCTCCAAGGCATCGACCTGACCATCCCCGACGGCAGGCTGGTGGTCATCACCGGCCCCAACGGCGGCGGCAAGACCACGCTGGCCAAGACCATCATGGGCCTTGTCAAGCCCACCGCGGGGCAGATCCTGTGGAACGGCACGGACATCACCGGCCTTTCCATCACCGAACGCTCCAAGCTGGGGGTGAGCTACGCCTTTCAGCAGCCTCCCCGCTTCAAGGGCCTTCGCATCGGCGACCTCTTGGCGCTGGCGGCGGGCAAGGAGCTGACCCACGCCCAGCAGTGCAGCTACCTCACCCGGGTGGGCCTGTGCGCCAACGACTACATCGGCCGGGAGATGGACGCCTCCCTTTCCGGCGGTGAGGTCAAGCGCGTGGAGATCGCCACCGTTCTGGCCCGTGGGGCGGAGCTGATGATCTTTGACGAGCCGGAAGCCGGGATCGACCTGTGGAGCTTCTCCCAGCTCACCAAGACCTTCCGCGCCCTCCACGCCGAGGGCAGCGCCACCCTGCTCATCATCTCCCATCAGGAACGCATCATTGAGCTGGCCGACGATCTGGTGTTGGTCTCCAAGGGCCGCATCGAGGCCCACGGCCCGAAGGAGGACATTCTGCCCAAGCTGCTGCGCGGCAATATCGCCGTGGAACGATCCTGCTACGGCAAAAAGGAGGTGGAGAGCCGTGGATAAGACCCAATGGAAGATCCTCAAGGAGATCGCCGATCTGGAAAAGACCCCGCAGGGGGCGTACAACTTCCGGATCAACGGTCAATTAGACGACCGTCACACCACCGCCAATATCGATATCGTCTCCAAAACCGATAAGCCCGGCATCGACATCATCATCGCCCCCGGCACAAAGGGGGAAAGCGTCCATATCCCCGTGGTGCTGTCCCAGAGCGGCCTCACCGACGTGGTCTACAACGACTTTTTCGTGGGCGAGGGGGCGGAGGTGGACATCGTGGCCGGCTGTGGCATCCACAACACCGGCTACGAGACCGCCCAGCACGACGGCATCCATGTGTTCCACATCGGCAAGGGCGCGAAGGTGCGCTATGTGGAGCGGCACTACGGCGAAGGCCCGGGCACGGGCAAGCGGGTCTTGAACCCCAAGACGGAGGTCTATCTGGAGGAAGGGGCGTCCATCACCATGGAGATGACCCAGATCCGCGGGGTGGACTCCACCATCCGGGACACCGTGGCCGTGGTCGGCCCGGGCGCGGAGTGCATCATGAACGAAAAGCTGCTCACCGACGGGGTGCAGACCGCCGAGAGCAATGTGGAGATCATTTTGAACGGCGACGACGCCACCGGGCGGGTCATCTCCCGCTCTGTGGCCCAAGGGGATTCGGTTCAGGTGTTCCGCCCCTGCATGACGGGCAAGGCCAAGTGCTTCGGCCACGTCCAGTGCGATTCCATCCTCATGGACGCCGCCAAGATCAAGTCCATTCCCGCCATCGACGCCCAGAGCGTGGACGCCCAGCTCATCCATGAGGCCGCCATCGGCCGCATCGCCGGGGATCAGATCTTGAAGCTCCTCACCTTGGGCCTCACCGAGGAGGAGGCGGAGGAAAAAATTTTAGAGGGCTTTTTGAGCTGATCCGGCTTCCCGTCCGCGACAGTCGATACAATAAAAGACCCTGTGTTATCCCTTTCATGGGATCGCACAGGGTCTTTATTCGTCTGACCTTCCCTGTCTGGAAGGAGGAATATCACGAAAGAATGCCTTGAAGTCCACCTTGAATACCATCTGCAACGCAACCAAATCGCTAAAGATATTTCCACGGGCCGTCCCTCTTGTATTATCCGTCGATTTGGAACGTCTTGGCGTTGTGGTCGAGGGTCATGCGGCAGGTCTTGCCCCCCGCGGCCCTTGTGACCACCTCCACGCCGGGCGGGGTCTCGATCCCCTTGAGGCCGCAGCGGTCAAGCACCCGTTCAAAGAGCATTGAGAGCAGCGCGCCGTCGAAGCTCCCACCCAGATAGAAGCACCAGCCCGCGCCGTATTGGTTCTCTGTGGCGGCGGCGTAGTCCCCAAAGGCGCAGGGCGACCATGTGAGCAGGGTCTTGGCCGTGGTGGGGGTCAGCATCTCGCAGAACACCCGTCCCTCCCCCGCCATTCCGCCGTCAGGGGTGACCGCCTGCCGGGTCTGGCCGGTGAGAAGGCTCTCATGCTCCTCTAACTCCGCCCCCACAAGGTCGGTCAGCCCTGCCGGGAGACGCTGGCCGAAGAAGAAGTTGTTGTCCCCGTCCTTCCAAGCGCTTCGGAAGGTCAGCACCGCTGTGCCGCCCCCCTTCACATAGGCTTTCAGCCTGTCCTTGAAGTCCTCGCCCATGACCACCATAGCGGGGACAAGCACCAGCTTGTACCCTGCGAGATCCCGGTTGGAGGGGATCACGTCCACGGAGATGCCGCGCCGCCAGAGCTGCTCGTAGAGCCGCTTGGCCTCGTGTTCGTAGTCCATGGCGTCGCTCTGGGGCTGGACGCGCCACGCCGCCGCGCTGTCGTAGTCAAAGACGATGGCGGCCTCCCCGTGCATGGGGGCGGCAAGCACCTCTCCATAGGGCTTCATGCGGGTAAAAAAGTCCTGAACCTCATAAAACTTGCGCCGCCGTTGGTTGTCTGCGTCCAGAACGCCGAAGCAGAACTGCTCCGCGCCCTTATGATACCCCCGGTAGCGGAAAAAGAGCAGATCAGAGCAGCCGTGGGCCATGGCCTGCTC
>CARXAY010000183.1 GCA_949093475.1 uncultured Oscillospiraceae bacterium | reverse complement strand
GTGCAAATGGCCTCGGAGGCGGACGTGCCGCTGAACGGGCGCGCCGACTATCCCCGCGCCCGGGAGGCCTTTCGGGCGCGGTTTGCCCCGGAGCTGGACTTTCTGCGGGCCATGCCCCACATCCTCTTGAACGGCGATTACCTGCTGGTTCACGGCGGCGTGCCCCGGGAGGAGGGGCTGGACGACCTGATCGCCTTCGACTGCATGAAAAACGACCACTTTTGGGAGCAGGGGCGCGTGTTTCAACGCTGGGTCATCGCGGGGCACACCCCGGTGACCCTCTACCGGGGGGATATTGCCTGCGCCAACCCCATCATCGACGAGGAAAGCCACATCATCAGCATCGACGGCGGCTGCACCCTCAAGGTGGACGGGCAGTTGAACGCCCTGCGGCTGCCGACGGAGAAAAAGCCCGCCTGCGCGGCGGATTTCTCCTTCACGGCCTACGACGGCTTTCCCACGGTGACCGCGCTGGAGGGGCAGGACACGTCGGCAAACCCGGTGAACATCCGCTGGGGGCGCAGCGCGCTGGAGGTGCTGGAGCGGGGGAAGGAGTTCTCCCGCTGCCGCCATGTGGAGAGCGGCAAGGAGCTGGACATTTTGAACGAGTACCTGCGCTTCGGCCCGGAGGGGGTCACCTGCGAGGACTCCACCGACTACCGCCTGCCGGTGGCGCGGGGGGACGAGCTGGCGGTGGTGCGAACCACAAGCCGGGGGCTTTTATGCAAGAAAGACGGGATGACCGGGTGGTATTTTGGAAAATACCGCTGAAACCGACACAAAATGCAGAAACGGGAATTTTGGGCTTGGCCTAAAATTCCCGTTCTTTTTTGGACAAGTCGTGGTAGACTGCCCTTCCGAAAGGAAGTGACGGCGGTGGTCAACCATTGCGAAAGGACGGAGGACGTTTTGAAGGCGCTGGACTGCGACCAGCGCCGGGGACTGAGCAAGGAGGAGGCGGCCCGGCGGCTGGAGCATTACGGAGCGAACACGCTGGCGGCGGGCAAGCCGCCCTCCCTGCTGCGGCGCATTTTGTCCCAGCTCAAAGACCCCATGATCTTGGTGCTGTTGGCGGCGGCGGGGCTTTCGTGGTGGGTCAGCGGGGGAGAAGACTTTTTGGACAGCGCCATCATCTTGCTCATCGTGGTGGTCAACGCGGTGCTGTCCATTACGCAGGAGGATCACGCCCAAAAGGCGTTGGACGCGTTGCGGGACATGGCCGCGCCCACTGCGCTGGTGCGGCGGGACGGGGCGCTGTGCCGGGTGGAGGCCAAAGAACTTGTGCCCGGCGATCTGGTCTACATAGAGGGGGGCGACATGATCCCGGCAGACGGGCGGCTGCTGTCCGCCTCCGGCCTGCGGATCGACGAGAGCGCCATGACCGGCGAGAGCGTGCCCGTGGACAAAGCCCCCGGCGGGCCGCTGGGGGAGGACACGCCGCTGGCCGAGCGGTCGAACATGGCCCTTTCCGGGACGCTGGCGGTGGCGGGCCGGGGGTCGATGGTGGTCACCGCCACGGGGATGGATACCGAAATGGGCCGCATCGCGGGGATGCTGGGGTCGAAGGAGGCCCGCGCCACTCCCCTCCAGCAAAAGATGGGGGAAATTTCAAAAACCCTGTCCTTTTTGTGCCTCTGCGTGTGCGCGGTGATGTTCGGCGTGGGACTTTTGCAGGGGAAAGACCTGCTGGGGATGTTTTTGACGGCGGTGTCGCTGGCGGTGGCGGCCATCCCGGAGGGGCTGCCCGCCATTGTCACCATCGTGCTGGCGCTGGGCGTTCAACGGCTGGCGAAGGAGGGGGCGATCGTCACCAAGCTGCCCGCGGTGGAGACCTTGGGCTGCGCGGGGGTGATCTGCTCGGATAAGACGGGCACGCTGACCCAGAACCGCATGGAGGTCAAGGCGGTGTGGAGCTTGAGCGGGGCGGGGGAGACCGCCGCGCTGACCGCCTTTGCCCTCTGCAACGACGCCAACGCCGACCCTGACGGGGTGACGGTGGGCGACCCTACCGAGGTCGCGCTTTTGGAGGCGGCCCGGCGGGCGGGGCTGAGTCCGGAGGCCCTGCGGGCCAAATATCCCCGCATGGGGGACATCCCCTTCGACTCCTCCCGCAAGCGGATGACCACCTTCCACCCCGGAGAGGGGGGCGGCACGACCGCCTTGGTCAAGGGTGCGCCCGACCTGCTGCTGGCGCGGTGCGACCGTATCCTGACCGCGGCGGGGGAAGTGCCGCTGACCGCCTCCCTGCGGCGGGAGGTGGAGCGGGCCAACGCCCACATGGGCCGAGGAGCGCTGCGGGTGCTGGCGGCGGCCCGGCGGACGCTGGACAGCTTGCCCAAGCAGCCCATCCCCGAGCGGGTGGAGCAGCATTTGACCTTTCTGGGGCTGGCGGGGATGATGGATCCGCCCCGCCCGGAGGCGGCAAAGGCGGTGGAGCGCTGCCGTCAGGCGGGTATCCGGGTGGCGATGATCACCGGCGACCACCGCTCCACCGCCGTGGCGGTGGCCCGGGATCTGGGGATCTTGGACGACGACGGCGGCGCAGTCACCGGGGCGGATCTGGACTTCCTCACCCAAGCGCAGTTGGAGGAGGAGGCGGAGGGCATCCGGGTCTTTGCCCGGGTGACCCCGGAGCATAAAATGCGGATCGTCAAGGCCCTTCAGGCCCGCGGCCACGTGGTGGCCATGACGGGGGACGGGGTCAACGACGCCCCCGCCCTCAGTCAGGCGGACATCGGCTGCGCCATGGGCAAGACGGGGACGCAGGTGGCGAAGTCCGCCTCCCACCTCATCCTCACCGACGACAACTTCTCCACCATCGTCTCCGCCGTGGCCGAGGGGCGGGGGATCTACGCCAACATCAAAAAGGCCATTCACTACCTCCTGTCGTGCAACATTGGGGAGATCCTGACCCTTTTTGTCGCTACCCTTCTGGATCTGGCCCAGATGCCCCTTGTCCCCGTGCAGCTTTTGTGGCTCAATTTAGTGACCGACTCCCTGCCCGCGCTGGCGCTGGGGGTAGAGCCGGTCGAGCCGGGAATGATGGACGAGCCGCCCCGGGGCGGCAAGGAGAAGCTGTTTGACGGAAAATTCACCTTCCGGCTCATCTGGCAGGGGGTGATGGTGGGCGGCCTGACGCTGGCGGCGTACTTTTTGGGGCTGGTCCGCTTCGGGGACAGCGCCGCCGCCAACACCATGGCCTTCGCCACCCTCACCCTGACCCAGCTCTTCCACGCCTTTAACGTCCGCAGTGAGACGGCCTCCCTCTTCGCCATGGGGGTCTTTTCCAACAAGGCCATGAACAAGGCGTTTTTGG
>CARXAY010000182.1 GCA_949093475.1 uncultured Oscillospiraceae bacterium | reverse complement strand
GAGGTGGACGACGTGATCTCCTTTTCGGTGGCTGACGCCACGCAATTTACAAGCGCTGCGGACGGGGGGCGCATCGTCACCAACCCGCCCTACGGCCAGCGGCTCATGGAAAAGGGCGAGGCGGAAGGGCTGTACGCCGCCTTCGGCAAGGCGTTCCGGCGTCTGCCCAAGGGCTGGGAGCTGTACCTCCTGTCCTCCCACACCGAGTTCGAGCGCACCTTCGGAAAGCCTGCGGACAAGAAGCGCAAGCTGTATAACGGCCCGCTGCTTTGCAACCTGTTTCAGTACAAATGAACCGACCTTGGATCTTCGACCCCGCACTGACCGTATTTTTATCAGGAGGTGTCGTTCCATGCGCCATGAATTTCTCATCAACCCCGCCGCCGGGAAGAAAAAGCACATTCGCGCCGCCATAGAGGCCATCCGCAACGCCTGCGCCCGCCATGACCTGCGCCACACCATCACCCTTACCGATTGCGCGGGGGATGGGGTGCGCCTCACCCGCGCCATCGTGGACAGCGGCGAGGAGGCGCGGATCTACGCCATCGGCGGAGACGGCACGCTGTGCGAGGTGCTTCAGGCCGCCGCCGGGGCGGAGCATATTGCGGTCACCAACCTGCCTGCGGGCACGGGGAACGACTTTTTGAAGCTGTTTGGCCCGGATTTCCGGGAGGTGTTCTGGGATCTGGACAGCCTGTTCACCGACTACTCCGAAGCGGCGCTGGACGTGATGGACTGCAACGGGCGGTTGGGGCTGGACGTGGTGTGCGCCGGGGTGGACGCCCGGGTGGCCGCCGACGTAGACCGCTTCAAGGCCCTGCCCTTGGTGAAGGGACAGGGGGCGTACATCATGGCTCTGGCCCAGAACGTGCTTTTTAAGGGCATTGCCAAGCCCATGACCGTCCATGTGGACGGACAGACATGGGACAAGCCCACCTCCATCCTCTGCATCTGCAACGGCCGGCACTACGGCGGCGGGTTTATGCCCGTCCCCGACGCCATGCCCGACGACGGCATCTTGGACACCCTCCTTGTGCCGCAGGTGTCCCTCGCCACCTTTGCGCGGCTGGTGGGCGATTACGCCAACGGGAAATATGCCGACTACCCGGAGTTGATCGAGGCCCACCACACCCCCGGCCCGATCTGCTACGAAGCCCCAGAGCCCATCACCACCGTGGTGGACGGCGAGGTGATGCGCGCCAAGTCCTTCACCGTGTCCCTCTCCGACAAAAAGCTCAACTTTTTCTGGCCCGCCCGGCTGTCGTACCGCGTCGAAAAAGAGCCCGCCGCCGCGGCTTTGTGAACAGAAATTGAATTTTTCCCCTCGACCCTCTTTTTTTCAAAAAAGGGGGTTGATTTTTTTTGGCAGGAGAGGTATTATCATACAAGCGTTAGCACTCAGGCAAAAAGAGTGCTAATCCCACAAAGCAGTTATTAAATTATAGGAGGTCACCTATTATGAAATTGAAACCGTTGGCAGACAGAGTTGTGGTCAAGCTGGTGGAGGCCGAGGAGAAGACCAAGAGCGGCATCATCCTCACCGGCTCGGCCAAGGAGAAGCCGGAGGTGGCGGAGGTCATCGCCGTCGGCCCGGGCGGCACGGTGGACGGCAAGGAGGTCACCATGACCGTGAAGAAGGGCGACAAGGTCATCACCAGCAAGTACGCCGGCACGGAGGTCAAGATGGACGGTCAGGAGTACAACATCGTCAAGCAGTCCGACATTTTGGCCATTGTGGAGTAAAGGGCGGCAATCCCCCGTCATTTGCTTCGCAAATGCCACCCCCTTTCAAAAGGGGGCTTAGGGCTGCGCAACGGCAAAGGCCCCTTTGAAAAGGGGCTCCGCCCGCAGGGCGGTGGGGATTGTCCGAAAATCAGAATTTTGGAGGTAATTCAATATGTCTAAGTTGATTTGTTTTGGGGAAGACGCCCGCAAGGCTATGGAGCGGGGCGTCAACCAGCTTGCCGACACCGTGAAGGTCACCATGGGCCCCAAGGGCCGCAACGTGGTGCTGGATAAGAAGTACGGCTCTCCCCTCGTCACCAACGACGGCGTGACCATCGCCAAGGAGATCGAGCTGGACGACCCCTTTGAGAATATGGGCGCGCAGCTGGTCAAGGAGGTCTCCACCAAGACCAACGACGTGGCCGGCGACGGCACGACCACCGCTACCCTGCTGGCGCAGGCCATTATCCGCGAGGGGCTGAAGAATCTGGCCGCCGGGGCGAACCCCATGGTGATGAAGAAGGGCATTGCCAAGGCCACCGAGACCGCCATTGCGGAGATCAAGAAGAACTCCAAGAAGGTCAAGGGCACCGAGGACATCGCCCGGGTAGGCGCGGTGTCCAGCGGGGACGAGACCATCGGCAAGCTCATCGCCGAGGCCATGGAGAAGGTGGGCCACGACGGGGTCATCACCGTGGAGGAGTCCAAGACCGCCGAGACCTATTCCGAGGTCGTGGAAGGGATGCAGTTCGACCGGGGCTACATCACCCCCTATATGGTCACCGACACCGAGAAGATGGAGGCCGTCATGGACGACGCCCTCATCCTCATCACCGACAAGAAGATCTCCAACATTCAGGAGATCCTCCCCGTGCTGGAGCAGGTCATCCAGTCCGGCAAGAAGCTGGTCATTATCGCCGAGGACGTGGAGGGCGAGGCCCTGTCCACCCTCATCGTGAACAAATTGCGCGGCACGCTGAATGTTCTGTGCGTCAAAGCCCCCGGCTTCGGCGACCGCCGCAAGGAGATGCTGGAGGATATCGCCATCCTCACCGGCGGCACGGTGATCTCCAGCGATCTGGGCATGGAGCTGAAGGACACCCAGCTCAATATGCTGGGCAAGGCCCGTCAGGTGAAGTCCAACAAGGAGAACACCATCATCGTGGACGGCGGCGGCACGGCCAAGGCCGTGAAGGATCGCGTGGCCCAGATCCGCACCCTTATTGAGAACACCACCTCCGAGTATGACAAGGAGAAGGCGCAGGAGCGTCTGGCCAAGCTGGCCGGCGGCGTGGCCATCATCCGCGTGGGCGCGGCCACCGAGGCCGAGATGAAGGAGAAGAAGCTCCGCATCGAGGACGCCCTCAACGCCACCCGCGCCGCGGTGGAGGAAGGCATCGTCGCCGGCGGCGGCACAGCCTATGTCAACGCCGTGGGCGCTGTGGAGAAGCTGGTCAAGACCCTTGAGGGCGACGAAAAGACCGGCGCGGCCATCATCGCCGCCGCCCTCACCGAGCCCATGCGCCAGATCGCCAAGAACGCGGGCATCGACGGCAGCGTGGTGCTGGAGAAGGTCAAGACCACCGGCAAGA
>CARXAY010000181.1 GCA_949093475.1 uncultured Oscillospiraceae bacterium | reverse complement strand
CTTCCACCCCAGTTTCGCATACTATTATACCATGTTCCGCCACAATGTCAATTCCCGCAATGGCCTCCAGCGATTTTTCCATCAGCCCCGTCCGGTACGGGGGATCGAGGAAAATGAGGCCGTATTTTCCCGGTTTCCCGGCCACAAAGGCCAGAGCATCCCGCTGCAGGACTTCAAAGCGGTCGGGATCGGCCACCGTCTTGGCGTTTTCCGCCGTGACCTTGGCCGCTTCCCGCTTTTGATCCACAAAGGTCACATAGGCCGCGCCCCGGCTCAGGGCCTCGCAGCCCAGTTGGCCCGTGCCGGAAAAGAGGTCGAGGACGCGCCTCCCCTCAATGTCGAACTGAACGATGTTGAAGATGGACTCCTTCACCTTATCGGTGGTGGGCCGGGTATCCAGACCGGGCAGCTCCTTCAGCTTTCTCCCCCGTGCCTCGCCGGAGATGATACGCATGGGCTTCACGCTCCTTCTTTGGGTGTTTGGAAGTGGTCGTATACCGCCTGCGCGGTCTTTTTGTCCACCACCTCTGCCAGCTCTGCATAGCTTGCCGCCTTGATGGCGGCAATACTCTTAAAGTGCCGCAAAAGGGCCTTGCGCCGGGCCTCTCCCACGCCGGGGATGGCGTCCAGCGCCGAGCCTTTGACCGACTTGCTGCGCTGCTTTCGGTGGAACTCGATGGCGAAGCGGTGGGTCTCCTCCTGAATTTGGCCGATGAGGGCAAAGAGGGGCGGGTTGCCCTGAATTCCGAACTCCCGGCCCTCGGCGTCGATGAGGGCCCGCGTCCTGTGGCGGTCGTCCTTCACCATGCCCACCGTGGGCACGTCCAAGCCCAGCTCCCCCAAGACCCCCACGGCGATCTTGGCGTGTTCCTGCCCGCCATCGATCAAAAAGAGGTCGGGCAGCGCGCCAAAGTCGGTGTCCCCGTCCAGATACCGGCGCAGGCGGCGCGTCAGCACCTCCTCCATGGAGTGGTAGTCGTCGGGGTGGCCCTCGGTGAGAGACTTGATCTTAAAGTGGCGGTAGTCCCGCTTTTTGGGCCGGGCGTGTTCAAAGACCACCATGGAGGCCACGATATCCTCTCCTGCGGTGTTGGAGATGTCGAAGGACTCGATGCGGTTGGGGGCGCGCTCCAGCCCCAAGATCTTCCCCAGCGCCTCCAGCGTCTTGGACTGCCGCTCCTCCCGGCTGGTGGCCCGCTCCACCTCCTCCACGGCGTTGGTGCGGGCCAGACGGATCAGCTCTAACTTCGCCCCCCGCTGGGGAGTGACCAGATTCACCCGCCGCCCGGCGGCCTCGGAGAGCATCCGGGTCAGGGCCACCTCGTCGTCCAGCTCGCAGGGGAGCAAAATGTCACGGGGGAGGTCGCCCCGCCCGCCATAGTATTGGCTGACCAGCGCGGAGATCACCTGTCCCTCCTCCCCCTCCATGGGGGTCTCCATCAGATCCATATCCTTGGCAGCCAGCTCCCCCTCCACAAAGTGGAGGACGACAAAACAGCTCTTGGCCTGTCCCCGGAAAAAGCCCACCACGTCGGTGTGCGCCAGACGGCCCACCACCTTTTGCCGCTTGGAGAGCAGCTCCACGGCGCGGATGCGGTCGCGGAGGGCCGCCGCCCGCTCAAATTGCAGCTCCTCCGCCGCTTGGGCCATCTGGGCGTTCAAGTCCTTCAAAACCTCTCCCTGCTTCCCCTCCAGCAGGCGGATGATCTGCTCCATGCTCTCTCCGTAGCGGCTCTGATCCATCTCCCGGCGGCAGTAGCCGTCGCACTTGCCCATGTGGAAGTTGAGGCAGGGCCGCCCCTTGCCGACGTCCCGGGGAAACTTTTTGTGGCAGGTGGGCAGCTTGAAGGTCTCCAGCAGGGAATCGATGATGGCGTTGGACGCGCCCCGAGAGCCGTACGGTCCAAAATACCGCGCGCCGTCCTCGCCGGCCTTGTTGGAGAGGTCAAACTTGGGATAGTCCTCCTTCACCGTCAGGCGGATATAGGGATAGCCCTTGGAGTCCTTGAGGAGAATATTGTATTTGGGCTGGTGCCGCTTGATGAGGGCGCACTCCAGCACCAGCGCCTCAAACTCGCTGTCCGCCACGATCACGTCGAAGTGGTGGATGGAGGACACCATGGCCCGGGTCTTGTCCGTGTGGGACGCCAGATTGGCAAAGTACTGGCTCACCCGGTTTTTCAGGGCCTTGGCCTTGCCCACATAGATGACCTCATTGTGTTCGTTCTGCATGATATAAACACCCGGCTTCAAGGGCAGGGCATGGGCTTTCTCCTTCAGCTCGTCAAAGGTCATCGTCATCCTCCCTTCCGCGGGTGTCCTTCACGGCTCGTATCATACGGCTATTATAACACAAAAAGCCAGACTCTGGGAAGTCCAGAGTCTGGCTTTTCTGCGTTTTAGGTTTTACTCGTCAAAATCGGTGTTGACCAGCTCAATGAGAGCCTCTACCGCGGCTTCCTCGTCCGCGCCGTCGGCGATCAGAGAGACGGTCGTACCCTTCACGATCCCCAGAGAGAGAACGCCCAGCAGGCTCTTGGCGTTGACCCGGCGATCCTCCCGCTCCACCCAGATGGAGCTTTTGAACTCGTTGGCTTTTTGGATAAAGAAGGTTGCGGGGCGGGCATGGAGACCGACTTGGTTGTTGATGGTGACATCCTTGACGTACATAGATCTGTCCTCCCTGTGTTTGCCGCTTTCAGCAAAGTTCCCATTGTAAGGATAGCATAACAAATTTATCTCAAAGCGTCAACGTCAAAATCACCAAATTTCGGCGGGATTTCAGCGTCAAAGTACCCCACTATTTCAACTCTACCACCGTCACGCCGTCCTCCCCCTCTCCAAAGCGGCCGGGGCGGAAGGACTTTACATAGCGGCTGCCCTTCAGGTGGGAGCGCACGGCGGCGCGCACCGCGCCCGTTCCCTTGCCGTGGATGATGACGGCGGTCTCTAACTTGCCCAAAAGGGCGTTGTCCAAAAAGCTGTCCAGACAGGCCAGCGCCTCGTCCACCGTCATCCCCCGGAGATCCAGCTCCCGCGCGGTGGCCTCCATGCGAAGGGGGCGGTGGACGGCGGCAGAGACCGGCTTTTTCTTGGGTGCGGGGGCGGTCAGGCGCACCTCCTCCTGCTTGGCGGTGAGCTTCATCGCCCCCGCCTGAAGCTCCAGCGTGCCGTCCTTCCGCACCGCCGTCACCTGCGTCTGAACCCCCATGGAGAGAAGCTCCACCGTGTCCCCCGCCTCGGCGGGCCGGGTGGGAGGCGGCGGGGGCAGGTCGGGCCGGCGCTGGGCCAGCTTGCCTTGGGCGGCGTTGAGCTTGGACTTCACCGCCA
>CARXAY010000180.1 GCA_949093475.1 uncultured Oscillospiraceae bacterium | reverse complement strand
TTTTGATATCGGGCAAAAACTGTACAGGGATTAACCCTTTTCGTAGCGGTCTAAAAGTTCTTTTTCTTACAAGAAAAAGGAACGCCCTTATCCCTCCGCAGGGGTTCCGCAGGCGATGGTGATGGCTTGAGGCAGGTTTTTCACGCGGGTCACCGCCTGCTCCCCGCCGAACTCGCCGTCCACCGTCCAGGCCACGGGACAATCGCAGGCGAAGGTGACGTCCCCGGCGGAAAAGCCGGTCACCGCCCCCTCCTCCACCAGCTCCTCCACCGCCGACCGGGCGGAGGCCGCCGCGTTTTGGTTGAAGTTCTCGATCTGGACATAGCCCATGCGGCCCGCCAGCATCTCGTAGGACACCGGGGGGTCTTCCACCCGCCGCAGGGGCAGCGTCACGTCCCGCTTTTTGCCGCTGCCGTCCGCCACGGTGAGGGTCGCGCTCTCCCCCTCCGCGCTGCCGATGGACGCCGCCAGCTCGTCAAAATTCTCCTCGGTAAAGGTCTCGCCGTTCACACCCACGATGACCTCTCCCACCTCCAGTCCCCCCTCTTGGGCGGGACTGTTCTCCAGCACGTCCACGATCTCCATGCCCACGGGATCACCGCACTCCGTATAGCGGATGCCGATGCCCACATAGGCGTTGGTTCGGCTTCGCTCCAGCGCGGCGCACTGGTCGGCGGTGAGGTAGACAGACCAGCGGTCGCCCAGAGAATCCACCATGGCGGCCAGCGCTTGATCCACCGCCGCGTCCGGGTCATAATCGGCCACGAACCGCTCCCGGATCAGGAACATTCCCCTCAGCATAGCAAGTCCGCCCGGCCCTAACAGGCACCGGGCGGCAATGATCCCCAGCCCTCCTGTAAGCAGGAAGGTGATGACCACCGTAATGAGGATGGCACGGACAGAAAAGCGCTTTTTATTCATAAGGGAACCCCGTATTGTTTTTCCACTTCACGTTGGGATAGTATTTCAGCGCGTCCTTGCGCTCGCCGTCCACCCGCACCTCAAAGTGGAGGTGGGGCGCGGTGGACGAGCCGGTAGAGCCCACATAGCCGATGACCTGACCCTGACTGACCACGTCGCCCACCTTCACCGCCCGCTTGGACATATGGGCGTAGAGGGTGGTGACGCCGTCGCCCCGGCTCAGCACCACATAGTTACCGTAAGAGCTGTGGTAGGCGGAGGTCAGCACGATACCGCCGTGGGCGGCGTAGATCTCCGTGCCGGAATACGCGCCGATGTCCGTGCCGGAGTGGTTATGGTATTTGCCGGTGATGGGGTGGGTGCGCGGGCCGAAGAAGGAGGTGACGCTCACCCGCTCCTTGGGCAGCGGCCAGTAAAAGCCCGTACCGGGGTCGAATTGATACTGGTTGCTGGAATTTTTGCGGGCTTCCGCAATGGCCTTTTGCAGCTCCTTGTCCAGCCGTTTGATCTCCGCGTCCTGCTCCTTGGCGGCCTTGTCTAACTTGTCGATCTCCGCTTGAGTGGCCTTTTCGTCGTCGGCGATCTCCTTGATAAGGGCCTGAACCTCCCGCTTTTGCCCCTCCAACTCCGTCTGGGCGGATTCCCGCTGGGCCTTGGCCGCTTCGGTCTCCGCCTCGGCGGCTTGAAGCTGGTCGCAGACCCCTTGGTTATAGTCGGCGATGGCGTTGATGGTGTTTACCTTGTCCAGCAAATCGGCAAAGCTGTCGGCGGCAAAGAGGATCGACCAATAGGTGACCGTGCCCTCCTTCTCCATGGCGCGGCACTGCTTCTGAAAAAGGGCGAACTGGGCCGCTTCCCGGGCCTCGTTGTCCGCGACCTCCTGTTCCTTCTCCACAATGAGGGCGGCGTATTGCTCCAGCTGGGCGGTGAGGTTGTCGATCTCCTCTTGCAGATAGTTGATCTGCTGTTCCAGATTCTTGCGCTTGTTCACCGCCGCGTTTTTATCGGCCTGAATGCTTTTCAGCTCGTTTTTCAGGTTGGAGCGCTGGGACGCCAGATCCTTGTTCTTCCCCTTCAGGGCGTTGATCTTACTCTGGATGTCCCCCACCGACGCGCCCATGGCGGAGAGACTGCCCACCACCGTCATCACCATGGGCAGAAGGAGGAGCAGCGCCAGCACACAGGCCAGCAGGGCGGTCAGCCGCTGACGGCGGCTTCGCTTCGGTGCGTTTTTCATGGAACTACCGCCTCCTTTACACGTGCAGGAATCTGCGGATGGCCAGCAGAGATCCCAAAATACCGATCACCAGTCCTGCGCCGCAGAACACGGCCAGAACGTACTTCCAAAGGCTCACAAAGGGCATGATGACCAAAAAGCCAAGCTGTCCCCCCGCCGCCATGGCGTTGGCGATGAGGGAATAGAGCCACCATTGCAGTCCGAAGGCCACCAGAGCCGCAAACAGACCCAGCAGTGCCCCCTCTACGATAAAGGGCCAGCGGACGAACCCATTGGTCGCCCCGCACATCTTCATAATGGCGATCTCGTCCCGGCGGTAGAAGGTGGCCAGCCGCAGGGTGCTTGCGATGATGAACAGGCTCACCCCCACCAGCACCGCCATGAGGATCACCGCCACACCGGCGGCCACGTTCCGCATGGCGACCATTCCCTCGGCGATCTCGATCCCCGCGGAGGTCTCCGCGATCCCGTCCACGCGGCCCACCGCGTCCACCGTCTCCTGAAGGCGGGAGATGTCGTTGACCCGGATCTGGTAACGGTGCTGGAAGGTATCCGAGGGCAGCAGGTCGAACAGCTCGCTGTCCCCCTGCCGCTTGGCGCGAAACTCTGCAAGCACCGTCTCCCGGTCTACGAACTCCACCTCCCGCACGTTGTCCAGCGCGGCGATGGCGGCTTGCAGACCCTGCGCCTGCTCCAAGGTATAGCTGTCGTCCACATAGGCGGAGAACTCGTTTTGGGCCTGAAGGGCCTGAAGGTTCATGTCCAGATTCACCGCCACCAGCGAAAATGTACCCATGATCAGCAGGCACGCCACGATCATGCCGATGGCCGCAAAGGACATTAAGCCATGGCGGAAAATGCCTACAAATCCCTCCCGGAAGAAGTAGCCAAAATTCCATCCACGGCTTTTTTTCGCCACCCGGCTCGGCCCTGCCATCCTTCGGCGGTCGATCTCACGCTTAGGTTGCGGCGTCGTCGTCTGATTGTTGTCCATCTCGTTGTCCACTTTGCTCATAATGATAGTATCCGCCTTGTTCGTCGCTTAAAATATGTCCGGCCTCGATGGCGATGACCCGCTTGCCCAGCCGGTCTACCAGATCCTTCTCGTGGGTGACCACCAGCATGGTAGTGCCCAGCTCGTTGATGAGGGAGAGAAGCTCCATGATCTCTACGCTGC
>CARXAY010000179.1 GCA_949093475.1 uncultured Oscillospiraceae bacterium | reverse complement strand
CGCCATAGAGGTCTTGAAGCAAAACCACCCCGGCGAAGTGATACACGGAGACATCACAAAAATCAAAGCAGCCGATATCCCGGACTTTGACTTCCTGCTGGCGGGCTTCCCTTGTCAGGCGTTTTCCGCCGCGGGCAAACGGTTGGGTTTTGAAGATACCCGAGGCACCCTGTTTTTTGATGTCGCACGTATTCTCAAGGAAAAGCAGCCCCTTGGCTTTGTGCTGGAAAATGTAGAAGGGCTTGTCAACCATGACCGCGTCAACAAGAAAGACAAAATCGGCAAAACCCTTTCCACGATCCTGCAGACCCTCGACGACCTTCAGTATCAGGTCTCGTGGCGGGTATTAAACGCAAAAAACTTTGGCGTTCCCCAAGACCGTAAGCGGGTCTATATTGTTGGAACAAAAAAGGCAAAGCCCAATTTAGAAAAGTTTACACGTTCAAAGAAAGCGCTGAATGCGATCCTCGAGCACGATATGCCCGTCTCTGACAGCGCCTTTGTCCAGCTTGTTTTAAGTCACTACCCCATTGAGGAATTATGCGGAAAATCCATCAAGGACAAGCGGGGCGGCGCGGACAATATCCACAGCTGGGACATCGAATATAAAGGCCCTGTTTCCGCGGCGCAGAGAGAACTGTTGAATCTCCTGCTCAAAGAAAGGCGGAAAAAGAAATGGGCCGCGGAGTTCGGCATTGACTGGATGGACGGGATGCCCCTGACGATCGACCAAATACGGACATTTTATGATCATGCCGATTTGGAGGCCATGCTTTCCGATCTTGTGGCAAAAGGGTATCTGAAGCTGGAGCATCCGAAAAAGAAGGTCGGAAACAGGAGAGTCCAAGATACCGCCTTGCCAAAGGGCTACAATATCGTAGCCGGGAAAATGTCCTTTGAGATCAGTAAGATTCTTGATCCAAAGGGGATTGCGCCTACTCTCGTAGCCATGGATATGCAGCACCTGTTTGTGGTAGACGGCAAGGGACTGCGTACATTGACACTGCGGGAGGGGCTGCGCCTATTTGGCTATCCCGATACATATCGTCTGGAAACAACACTGGAAAACGGATACGATCTTTTGGGAAATACCGTTGTCGTCCCCGTCATCAAGGAAGTGGCAAACAGAGTTTTAGATATATATTGTGAGGTGTTGAAACAATGAAGCTGTCGGCTAAAGATGTTTATCAGAAGTTACTGCTTGAAGATAGAATACTTGAATTGGATGGACAAATCAAATTTTTCTTTGGTGACGTTGATATTATCGTCAAACAGAAAGATGTTGTCGGGAATATTATTCAAGAATGGTTGCAAGGCTGGTTGGACAAGCGGGGCATTGAGTACGCCCCCTCGGAAAACACCCAGATGCCGCCGGATTTCTTTCTCGATCCCGGCGACCTGACCACAGATTTGTTAGAGGTAAAAGCGTTCAATCGTTCCGCCAGTCCCGGCTTTGACATTGCGGACTTCAGAATGTATGAGGAAGAGATTATAGAAAAGCCCTATATGCTTGATGTAGACTATCTCATTTTTGGCTATGATATGAATGAGAAAGGCGTTGTCACTATCAAAAACCTTTGGCTCAAAAAGGTCTGGGAGATCACCCGTCGCATGGCTGAATGGCCAGTCAATCTTCAAGTGAAGCAAGGTGTCGTCCATAAGATCCGCCCCGGTGTTTGGTACAGTCCCGCCAAAGGAAACTTTCCGATGTTTTCTTGCCTTGAAGATTTTATTGCTGCCATCGAAGAAACTGTTTATCAAAATCCGAAAACACACCATAGTGCGGCAACGTGGAAAAAGAGATTCCTCGACAGCTATGAGCGTCATTACGGCAAGAAACTTCTCATCCCCCGCTGGAGCGAAATTGAGGATAAATACCAAAAGGCATCAACTTAATTTAACGACCTTTTGACAGTAAGGCAAAGGGACGGTTTCATCAGAAACCGTCCCTTTCTCATGCTGCTTTCTGTGTTACTGCTTCTTCTTGCTGGCCTCGCGCATACGGGCGGCGTGATCCAGCAGGCGTTTGCGAAGCCGCAGGGACTTGGGGGTGACCTCCAGCAGCTCGTCGTCGGCCAAGAACTCCAAGCACTGCTCCAAGCTCAGCGTCTTGGGCGGCACCAGCCGCAGGGCCTCGTCCGAGCCGGAGGCGCGCATATTGGTGAGCTGCTTTTTCTTGCAGACGTTCACCGTGATGTCCTCCATCTTGGGGCACTCGCCCACGATCATCCCGGCGTAGACCGGCACCCCCGCGCCGATGAACAGCACGCCCCGCTCCTGGGCGTTGAAAAGGCCGTAGGTCACGCTCTCGCCGGTCTCGAAGGCCACCAGCGAGCCGGTGGAGCGGCGGGTGATCTCCCCCTTCATGGGGGCATAGGAGTCAAAGATGGAGGCCATGATGCCCTCCCCCTTGGTGTCGGTCAAAAACTCGTTGCGGTAGCCGAACAGGCCGCGGGAGGGGATCAAAAACTCCACCTTCATCCGCTCGCCCACGGGGTTCATCTCCACAAGGTCGCCCTTGCGGCCGCCCAGCTTCTCGATGACCGCGCCCACACAGTCGGAGGGCACGTCCACCACCAGCCGCTCAATGGGCTCGCACTTCTTGCCGTCGATCTCCTGATAGAGGACGCGGGGGGGCGACACCTGAAACTCGTACCCCTCCCGGCGCATGGTCTCGATGAGGATGGACAGTGACATTTCCCCCCGGCCCGCCACGTTGAAGGAGTCGGTGTTTTCCGTCTCCGTGACCCGGAGAGACACATCCTTGAGCATCTCCCGCTGAAGCCGCTCGCGAATTTGGCGGGAGGTGACGAATTTGCCCTCCCGGCCGGCGTAGGGGGAGTCGTTGACCGAAAAGGTCATCTCCAGCGTAGGCGCGGAGATCTTTACAAACTCGATGGGCTCTACCGCACCGGCGGCGCAGATGGTGTCGCCGATGGTGATGTCGCCGATGCCGCTCATGGCGATGATCTCCCCCGCGGCGGCCTCGGTGACGGGGGTTTTGGCAAGGCCGTCAAACTCGTAAAGGGACACCGCCTTGGCCTTCTTGGGCGGCTCGTCGGGGGTGTGGTAGTTGCAAACGGCGATCTCCTGATTCTGGACAATCTTGCCCCGCTCGATGCGGCCGATGGCGATGCGGCCCACGAACTCGTTGTAGTCGATGGAGCTGACCAGCATCTGGAAGGGGGCGTCCACGTCGCACTCCGGGCCGGGGATATAGTCCAAAATGGTCTCAAAGAGGGGCGTCAGATCAGTGCCGGGCTTGTCGGGGGAATAGCTGGCTGTCCCCTGCCGGCCGGAGCAGAAGAGCATGGGGCTGTCCAACTGCTCCTCGGTGGCGTCCAGATCCAGCAGCAGCTCCAGCACCTCGTCCACCACCTCGTGGACGCGCTGGTCGGGGCGGTCGATCTTGTTGACCACCACGATGACCCGGTGGCCCAGCTCCAGCG
>CARXAY010000178.1 GCA_949093475.1 uncultured Oscillospiraceae bacterium | reverse complement strand
TTTGTCTTCTGAGTGGATGCGAATACCCAAATAGCCAGTGTGGGAATCAGAGTGACGCACAACATTGTCGACTAGTTCCTTAATCCCGAAGGCATAATCTTGTACGTCGCTGATCAGTTTTTGCTGCTTTGAGGCGCTTTCCAGCTGCTCTCGCTGTTCGGGATCTTCATAAACAAAAAAGCAAAACACACAGTATATATAAAAAGATAAAAGGGACATGTCTCCATATTTATTTATAAGTTCCTCATCTGTCTGCTCTACCAATCCGCGGAGAGAGCTTCGCTTCAGATAACTGCGGCATACGGACAAAAGAGCACTTTGCAACTCAAACAGAGGCGCATCCGTGCTGTGAGAGGAAAGGACATCCTCCACACTGTTGGAGAAAATAGTTCGGGAGTGGTTATCAATATATAAGATAGGAACAAATTTTCTAAGACTGCCTGTGGGAATACCATGCCTTTGCAGGCGTTGGATCTTTCGTGTTGCTTTGGAGTCATTATAATAGCAGGCATAGACAGCATCATAAAATGAGGCGTCCCCAGCATGCCCATAGCAGGAAGCAAAATAGAGGTACTGGGATAACTTGTGGTAACCTGCACACGCTATCGTCCGGTTTGGATGGTCGTTATTTAGATAAAAAGCTTTCCGGCATAGGGTGGCCATGCAGTGAGCAGATACTGTAAGTTGACAATATCGATATTCCCGGCCTCTTCCTGCTGCGTGTCCCCAATTTCCGTTGCTAACTGGACCAGAAGAAGATAAATATATTGACCAGCATACACGTTGCAATTGCTGGCGATTTCTTGTAGATTAGCCGACCTGACCTGCCGTTCTAATATGTCATCTACTGCTTTCGAGACAAGAGTTTTGGGCTCTGCAAAATTGGACGTTGTCAGCCAAGAGAATTTTCCGATTCCACTTTTTCGAGCGTCATACAATGCTCGCCCATTGATCCGCCCTGCTTCAATTTGCTGGATAGTGTTCAAGGCCAGGGCGTAGCTACTTTGGGTGTTACAAATTTGTATGACAAGGGCATGACGGAACTGTCTGGCCTTTTCTTGACAGGCTGCTGAAATCTTGCGATTCATAGGCGACACTCCTTTTGAGTGGTCGGTATCCCGGAGAGTGATTCCGAATAGTGTTACGGAGCTGGGGCTAACTCACAAAAATTAACCATCCTAATTATATCAGGGCGGTCAAGATAGTGCAATCTTTTTCGTGGTTTATTAGGCAATAATCGCCACAGGCTTAGCGCTGTTTGAACTATCGGCGCTGGAGAGCGCCTCGTCCATCATAACTGCCGGGTCGATGTAGCCGATAAATTTGTAGTAGATATCCACTTGCTGGGTGACGGTGCCGTCCTCGCTACGCTCTTTTTCGTGTACCACGATCTTCTCAATAAGCTCGTTGAGGATGCGGGCGTTGAGCTCCTGGAGGTCGGTGTATTGCCTGACGAGTGGGAGGAAAGCCTCCACATCGTCATAGACCTGTTCGCTGGCGGAGATGGCCTCCGCCAGCGCTTTTTGTGTCTCCAGAAGAGCAGCCCGCTCCTGTTCATAGTCGGGCATCATGGACTGGTAGCGTTCCTCGGTGATCTTCTCCAGCGCCCGGTCCTCGTAGAGCTTGTTGGAGACCTTCTCCAGCTCGCCCAGCCGTTTCTCTACCCGCCGAAGTTCCCGCCTTTGCCGCTCGGTGTCTTGCCGTTGCTGGGCCTGTTTGGCGTCAAGGAGCATCTGGGCGTAGTCACGCTCTGCCACCGCTGTCCACCGGGCGTTACGGCGAATATCCTCCAGCACCAGGGTGTTCAGCGTTTTCCGACCGATGGTGTGGGAGGTGCAGCGGCTTTTGCCATAGTTCTTATAGACCCAGCAGGAACAACCGGTGTAGCGGCCACGTTTGCCGTCATAGCTGAGATTGAGAGAGGAGCTACAGTCGGCGCACTTGACCAGTCCGGCGAAGGGCTGGACCTCGTGGCTGCCGGTCTCTCGCCGCCGGGCTTTCATCATCTGGTGGACGGTATCCCACAGTTCCTGGGTGACCAGGGGCTCATGGGTGTTCTCGGTGATGATTCATTCCTCCTCTGGGGCTGGGATACGGGTTTTATCAAAGAAGCCCTTGAGCTTGGTGCGCCCAAACACGAGCTGCCCCAGGTAGACCCGGTTGTTCAGGATGGCTCGGATGGAGGTGGCGTGCCAATCATAGGGCTTGCGCCAGTATCTGCTCTTGGAGCAGTCAGGATTGTCCTGATTGAAGTATGCATGGGGATTGAGGATGCTCCGGTTTCAGAGGCTTCATATTAGGTATTGCTATCAGAGTGGGCTGACTACGGTGCTGAGTAAAACTTTCCCCGTGTGGGTCACGGTGTGGGTCGGGAAATTTGCCACCTCAAAACCACCAACAAATAGGACACAAAAGCCTCGATTCCGTATGGAATTGAGGCTTTTTGGAGCTACTGATGTGACTTGAACACACGACCTGCTGATTACGAATCAGCTGCTCTACCAACTGAGCTACAGTAGCACATATGCGCTTGCCAGCGTAGGATAACTCTGAACGCCAAAATATTTTACCACATCACTTGCCCCTTCGTCAAGCCCTTTCGTGGGGCAAGCTACATATTCCAAAGGAGTTGACCTATCATGGTTTTTTGGGCGCTTGCCGGCACCATGTTCACGTTCCTGATGACCGCAATGGGCGCGGCCACCGTTTTTTTCTTCCGCCGTGAGATCACCCCCGCCATCCAGCGGCTCTTTCTCGGCTTTGCGGCGGGGGTGATGATCGCCGCCTCGGTCTGGAGCTTGCTCATTCCCGCCATCGAAGAAGCGGAGGAAAGCGGCGTTCCGGGCTATCTCCCCGCCACGGGCGGCTTTATCCTCGGCGTGGCGTTTTTGCTGCTGCTGGATCAACTGCTGCCCCACCTCCATCACGACGACCCTCACGCTCCCAAGTCCAAACGCTCCAAGCGCACCGCCCTTTTGATGGTCGCCATGACCCTCCATAATATTCCCGAGGGCATGGCGGTGGGCTTGGCCTTTGCCCGCGCCGCCCAAAATGAAGGCGGCTTCCTCTGGCTTTCCGCCGCCGGCGCGCTGGCGCTGGGGATCGGCATCCAAAACTTCCCGGAGGGCGCGGCCATCGCCCTGCCCCTGCGGCAGGAGGGCAACTCCCGCCGCCACGCTTTCCTTGAAGGCTGCCTTTCCGGCAGCGTCGAGCCGATCTTCGGCGTTCTGGCCGCCATTGTGGCGGGGAGCGTCGCGCCGCTGATGCCGTGGTTTCTCTCCTTCGCCGCCGGGGCGATGATGGTGGTGGTCGTGGAGGAACTGATCCCCGAGGCCCGCCTTGACCAGTCCGCCCACGCCGGAACGCTGTCGGTGATGTTCGGGTTTTTGCTGATGATGGTGCTGGACGTGGCGTTAGGATGACCGCAGGGGCGGGTTCAAAACCCGCCCGCGTAGGGCGCGACGACCCCG
>CARXAY010000177.1 GCA_949093475.1 uncultured Oscillospiraceae bacterium | reverse complement strand
CTCGTTATACGTTCCGCTTTGGCGCATCTGCTCCAAAATGGTGACCAGATCGATCTTTTGGGAGAAGTTGAACATCTTGTAGATGCTCTCGTAAAGCTCCCGGTTCTGGCGCAGATAGAAGTCCTCCGGGCGCAGCCGCTCAATGACCAGCGGGATGCACCCCTCGTCAATGAGCATCGCGCCGAGGACAGACTGCTCGGCCTCGGTGGAATGAGGTAATTGGTAAGAGAGAAGTTCGTCCATGCTTATGCCTCGGTCACGACCACATGGATGATCCCGCTGACCTCATAGCCCAGCTTGCACTTCAGCTCGAAGCTGCCGAAGGACTTGATGGGGTCGTCTTGGACGATCTTGGTCTTGTTGATGTCGATGCCGTGCTGGGCCTTGAGGGCCTCGGACACGTCCCTGCCCGTCACCGAGCCGAACAGCCTGCTCCCCGTTCCCGCCTTGGCGCGGATGATGACCTGAAGGGACTCCAGCTTCGCCGCCAGAGCCTGCGCCTCCGCCTTTTCGGCGGCCTCACGCTCCCGCTTGGCCTCGTCCTGCTTCTTCATCTTGTTCAGGTTGTCCGCGGTGGCCTCCACCGCCAGCTTGCGGGGAAGGAGGAAATTGCGGGCGTAGCCGTCGCTGGCCTCGATGAGCTGACCCTTCTTGCCCTGCCCCTTCACGTCCTGCTGGAGAATAACTTTCATGGTGGTTCGCTCCTTTATCTTGAATTGTTGTTAATTTTCCTCAAAATAGCGGTCAATGGCGGTTTTCAGCATCCCCACCACCGCATCTATGGTGCAGCCGGGGAGCTGCGCCCCCGCCACCGCCGCGTTTCCGCCGCCGCCCAACGCCTCCAGCACGACCTGTACGTTGACGTTTCCGTTGCTCCGGGCGGAGATCATGGTCACGCCGTTCTCCCCGGGGTAGACCACGAAGGAGCAGTCGATGCCCGAGATGTTCAGCAGCTCGTCGGCGGCCTGAGAGGCGGTGACCCGGCCCACGCTGTGGTCGGCGTAGGCCAGAGCCAGCCCCTCCCGGTAGAGGGTGGCGTTGCGGATGAGGTCGTATTTGGCGATGGTGCCGTTGAGGTCGGTCTGGAACAGCTTTTTGACCTCCGCCGTGTCCGCCCCCGCCCGGCGCAAAAACGCAGCGGCCTCAAAGGTGCGTCCGCCGGTTCGCATGGTGAAATTCTTGGTGTCCAGCATAATGCCGCCCAGCAGGGCCTCCGCCTCCACCCGGAAGAGGTCGGCGGAATCCAATTGGTATTGCAGCAGCTCGGTGACCAGCTCGCAGGCGGAGGAGGCAAAGGGCTCGTGGAAGTTGAGGGCCGCGCCCTCGATATACTCCGCCGCCCGGCGGTGATGGTCGATGACCGCCACCTTGGTGCAGGCCTCCAGCAGCTCCGGGGAGATGACCTGATCGGGGCGGTTGGTGTCCACCACCACCAAAAGCGTGCCGGAATTTGCCGCCACCAGCGCCTCCTGCGGATCGACGAACCGGGTCTTATAATACTCCTGCGCGCCAAGGCGGTCGGCGATCACCCGTCCCGGGATCGCCCCCGTCTCGTTGATGATATAGCACGGGACGTTCAGCTTGCGGCACAGGGCGCACACACCCGCGGCCGCGCCTACCGCGTCCATGTCCGCCATCTTGTGGCCCATGACCATGACCGCGTTGGAGTCGGCCACCAGAGAGCGCAGGGCGTTGGCCATGACCCGACTTTTCACCTTGGTGCGCTTTTCCAGCTCCTTGGTGTGGCCGCCGTAAAACTCGAAGCCCACCTTATTGCGGACGACCGCCTGATCGCCGCCCCGGCTGAGGGCCATCTCCACCGACAGGGACGCATAGTGGTAAAGCTCCCCGAAGGTGTCCGCTCCCCGGCCCAAGCCGATGGAGAGGGTCACCGGGCCGCCCTCGGCACAGGGCGCTTGGCGCACATCGTCCAAAATGGAGAACTTGGCGTCCACATAGTCCTGAAGATACCGCTCCTCAAATACATAAATGTAGCGGTCGCGATCCACCCGGCAGAACAGCCCGCCGGTATCCGCCGTCCACGCGTCCATGCGGTTGTTGATCTCGCTCAAAAGGGCGCTGCGGGCGGAATCGGACATGGGCTTCAATACCTCGTCGTAGTTGTCCAGCACCAGCAGCGCCACCACGGGCCGGGTGTTGAGGTAGGCCTCCTTCGCCCGGGACAGGTCGGTGACGTCCACCCAGTAGGTGGTGGCCAAAAAACCGCTGGAGCGGCTCAGCTCGTCGGTGCGAACCAGATGGCCGTAGACCTGAAAGCGGCGCAGGCCCAGACGCACCTCCTGCGGGCAGGCGGACTTCCCCTCCATGAGCCAGCGGATGGGGAAATCCTCCACCAGCGCGTCTAACTTGGTGTCAAAGAGATGCTCCTTGCGGCCGGTGAGGTGGAGGAAGCGGTCGTTCGTCCAGATGATCTCCCCCGATTCGGGGCGGAAAATGACCATGGGCAGGGGGGAATTGACCATGGCGTCCTTGGCGGCCACATCCATATCCCCGGTGAGGGAGTTCATAAATTTGGCCAGTGCCTTCTGGCGGCGGCGGTTGTGGCGCAAAAAGCCCAGATAGCAGAGCAGGGCCGCCGCCCCCTCCGCCACGGCCAGCGCGTATTCCTTCAAAAGCGCAGTGATAATGGCAAAGACGGCCAGCAGCACAAAGGACAGCCGAAAGCCGGTATCAAAGACGTGAACCTTGCTTTTTTTCACCGTGAACCACCTCCCTGTGGGCTGCGAGCGGCAGATTTGCGCTTGCTGCAAAAAAGGGTACACGGGATATTATACCAAAAGCCCCCACAAGAAACAAGAGGATTATTTTGATGCCGCGCCTTTCCTCTCTTACAAAAAAATTACCATTTTGCCACAGGAAAGCCCTTTACAATTTGGTGATGGTGACGTATAATATGACCCGTGATTGAAGCTTTCCCCGGCAGCTTAAAAAGGTAGAAGGAGGAAACACAATGATCTATTCTTCAGAAGTGCAGAATATGTGCCCCGTCGCCAAGGGCGCATACCACGGCCCCGCTCCCATCCCTGAGGAGGGCAAGTGGGTTCAAGCCAAGGAGATCAAGGACATCTCCGGCCTCACCCACGGCGTGGGCTGGTGCGCTCCCCAGCAGGGCGCGTGCAAGCTGACCCTCAACGTCAAGGACGGCATCATCGAGGAGGCTCTGGTGGAGACGCTGGGCTGCTCCGGCATGACCCACTCCGCCGCCATGGCCAGCGAGATCCTCATCGGCAAGACCCTTTTGGAGGCGCTGAACACCGACTTGGTGTGCGACGCCATCAACACCGCCATGCGGGAGCTGTTTTTGCAGATCGTCTACGGCCGCACCCAGACCGCTTTCTCCGAGGGCGGCCTGCCCATCGGCGCGTCTCTGGAGGACTTGGGCAAGGGCCTGCGTTCCCAGATCGGCACGATGTTCGCCTCCAAGGCCAAGGGCCCGCGTTACATGGAGATGGCCGAGGGCTACGTCA
>CARXAY010000176.1 GCA_949093475.1 uncultured Oscillospiraceae bacterium | reverse complement strand
CCGTTGGCAAGGCCGGCCAGCGCACCGGACACCGCGCACCAGAGCGGTTGTTTTTTGGACGAAGCAGACATAAAAGTTCCCCTCCCGGCGTTAGTATGACCGGGAGGGGAGCTTTTACACCGAAAACCGGGAACCAAGCCCTTCTTATAGAGCGGTTTGGGTCAGATCCAGCACCACCGCTTGGGCCAGCAGAAGCCCGGCCACAGCGGGACACCAAGGGGTAGAGCCGGGGATGGCCCGCCGCCCGGGGGGAGGAGCTTCCTGCGTCTCCGCTTCGACGGCGCGGTGGGGCAGCTCGGGAGAATAGACCACCTTGTGGTGGACGATGCCGCGCTGACGCAGCTCTTTGCGGAGGATGCGGGCCAGATGACAGCCTTGAGTTTTGGCGAGGTCAGTGATCTGAAAGGCGGAGGCGTCCAGCTTGTCCCCCGTTCCCAGAGCGGAGATGATGGGGATGTGTTTGGCGTGGGCAGTTTCGATCAAGTCCAACTTGCAGCTCACCAGATCAATGGCATCCACGATGTAGTCGTAGGGGACGGCAAAAAAGGCGTCCCGCGTGGCGGCTTCATAGCGAAAGCTCCAAGGGTGGACACGGCAGGAGGGGGATATGACGGCAACCCGCGCGGCGGCGGCCTCCGCTTTGGGACGGCCTACGGTGTCCGTGGTGGCGAGAAGCTGGCGGTTCAGATTCGTCGGGCCGATCACGTCCTCGTCAATGAGGGTCAACTCTCCGACCCCGGCGCGGACCAATGCCTCCACAGCGTATCCGCCTACGCCGCCCAGCCCCAGAACGGCCACATGGGCGGACTGCAGACGGTAAAGGGCTTCGTCGCCAAGCACCAGAGCGGTGCGGGAGAAAGCAGGGTGCATCGTCATTCCTCCTTACAGTGGAAAACGGGCGGGGCGCGATGCCCCGCCCGTTTGGCGTTTGTCAAAGACTTCCGAAGGGCTTACTTGCTGCCCACGCTGGAGAAGCCGGAGGCCTCCACACCCTCGTAGCCCTCCAGCAGCTTGGCATTCCAAGCCTCGATATCCTCAGAGGATCTGGCGCTGCGGGCGCTGGTCAGCCAAGCGGGATCGTGGGAGGCTTGGAAGTAGACCACGTGCCAGCCGTAATAGCCGGGGCCGGCGTTCTCCACCAGACCCACATCGCCCTCCTTGCGGGAGGTGTCAAAGATCCAGTCATTGAAGTTTTGCACCATAGTGCCCTTGTGAACGTCAGTGTAAAGACCGCCGGAGGTGGCCAGCTTGCCTTCGGAATCGCGGCCGTCGTCGGAGTGCTCCTCGGCCAGCTCGCCGAAGGCGTCGGCAGTCTTGTCGCCCTGATTGAACTGCTTCATCAGCTCCTCCGCCTCATCATGGGCGGCGTCCATCTGCGCCTGAGAGGGGATGGGGACGTCGTACTCGTTGGTTTCTGCGCCCTCGTCGGTCTCGGCCTTCACCAGAATGTGGCGCACGTCCACGGTGGGCTCGTCGTAGAGGTAGGAATCGCGGAACTGAATGACATAGTAGCCGTTGCCCTCGGACTCAAACAGCTCAATGTCGCCGGCCTTGCGGGCGGAATCCATCAGCCACTCGTCGTAGATGACTCTGTCTTGGAGCTGAGAGCCCAGAACGAGGGAGTTGGCGGTGTTGCTGAGGTTATAGAGGGCGGCGGCGTTGGCAAACACCGTGGCGAGGTCGTCCTCAGAGGTGCTGTCCTTGATGGCGCTCATCAGGCCCTCGGCCTTGGCCTTGGCGTCCGCCATGGCCTGCGTCTTTTGCTCCTCGGTGGGCTCAATGGTGTTGCCGTCCTCGTCGGTATCCTTTACAGGCTGGCCGTCGAAGTAGGCATAGTCAAAATCGTAGCTGTTGTAGAGGGCGGAATGTTCGTCGTAGTAGGCCTTCATGTCCTCGGCGCTGTAATCAACGGTGGCCTTGGCTTGGGCGGCGGAATCGTAGCTGGAGGCCAGCATGGACAGCTTCACATTCTTGAGGTAGACCTTCTCGTTGATGTGGTTGCCGTAATTGAGCTTCAGAAGATGGGTGGCGCTGGAATAGCCGTTCTTGCTGGCGGTCTCCCGCAGATCGGCAAGGATGCTGTCCATGCTCTTCTGGGTCTCCTCGTCGGGGGTGAAGCCCTCGGCGTTGGCGGCGTCGGTCAGGGCGGTGACGCGGACGACCTGATCCTTTGCCTGCGCAAGGAAATAGTCATGGTAGGACTGGGTCTTTTCCTCGTCCACATACTGGGTCTTCAGGTCTTGGTTCACGTCGAAGGGGACGGAGATCTCCTGTCCCATCTGCTGGTAGAAGCTGTACATGGACAGCTCTTGGTTGATCATCTGGTGGTAAAAATAGTCCATGTCCGCCACGGAATATTTATGGCCGTTGACCTCCAAGGCGGTGGTGTGGCGGGCGAAGAAGCCGGAGTTCCACACCAGAAGAAGCGCCACCAGCACCACGATGATGACACCGGCGATCGTGCCTAAAATGGTGTTGCGCTTCTTGGCGGCAGCCTCCTTGCGTTCCTTCTTTTCCTTTTCCGTCAGACCCAGCTGGGTCAGGGCCTCCTTTTGGGCCAGCTTTTTCTTTGCTCCGCTCATGTTGCGTGTTCAGTCCTCTCGATATAGTAATTTGGATCGGTTTCGCCGCTCGGCGGGAGGGCGAAATTCATGCCAAGATAGTATACACTGCTTTTGCCCGGGACGCAAGCCCTAAATCCCCGCTTTTTCTCCAAGAACCGAAAACTTTACAGTTTGGACAAAAAACATTCCCCCTCCAGAGGGAGGGGGAACGACCCGCCGTGGCCGTGTGGGCCTATTAAAACCTGCACGATTTGGCAGGTGGGTCGCCTCCGCACCACTTTACCGCTCCCAACGTCCATTGCCGGTCAAAGCCGGAACGGGAGGTCTGCGATCCATGGGGCGAGGTGGGCGTCCCGTATAAGAAATGTGGGTTAATAAGAACCATCACGCACCGGGCAGGAAAATGCTGTGGTCAGTCATCGTCCCCAGCGGAATCCTCGTCCTCGGCGAAAAGCTGCTCCATAAAGCGGTCGTAGACCTCGTTTAGCTCTTCGTCGGAGTCTGGGGTGGAGAGAAGCTCCTCGCCGTTTTCCTCAATGACCTTGAGAATGACAAGGCCCGGCTCTTCCTCGTCGCTCTCGGCGGGGAAGAAGGAGAGGTAGGGCGTGCCGTTGTAGACAAGAGAGTCTACAAACTCCAGCTCGATGTCGTTGCCGTCCTCGTCGGTGACGGTGATGAAATCAGGGCCAAATTCGTCGGACATGGCTATCGTCTCCTTTCCTTGCGCGCCGGAGATGTGTCTGTGTGATGGTTATATTCTACCAGCCCGGCATCAAAAATGCAAGATGGGGACGAGCCAAATTTTTACGCGCGCCGCGATTTTGGCATCGGGAACATTCAGGTAGGGGTGGACAAGTGGAACATCTTTATGTTATAATATCCAACGTATGCACCGTAACGTTCCCCAGCAGTTTAGGTGAGGTGAATCCCAATGAC
>CARXAY010000175.1 GCA_949093475.1 uncultured Oscillospiraceae bacterium | reverse complement strand
GGTGCCGGTGAAGGTGGCGGAGATCATCAGCAGCAGCAGCCAGGGGATGCGGTGCTTCCAGGTCTCGATCACGCCGGTCTGGAAGTAGGGCTTGTCGGTGGGGACGATAGCCGCCATCTTCTCGATATCCTCGGTGGCTTCCTCTTCCATGACGTCCATCGCGTCGTCAACGGTGATGATACCCACCAGCAGGCCGTCCTTGTCCACCACGGGCAGGGCGGTGAGGTCGTATTTGGCAAAGAGCTGGGCGACCTCCTCTTTGTCCTCGTGAGTGTTCACCGAGATGATGTTGGTCTCCATGATGTCGGAGATCTTGGTCTCGTAGGGGGAGAGAAGCATCCGCTTCACCGTCACCACGCCCATTAAGGCGCGGTTTTGGGTGACGTAGCAGGTGTAGACCGTCTCCTTGTCAAAGCCCACCTTTCGGATGCGGGCAAAGGACTCCTCCACGGTGGCGTTGGGGTGGAGGGAGACAAACTCCGTGGTCATCAGCGACCCGGCGGAATCCTTGGGATAGTTCAAAAGCTGGTTGATCTGGCTGCGGGTAGAAGCGTCGGTGTTGCGGAGGATACGACTCACCAGATTGGCGGGCATATCCTCAATGATGTCCACCGCGTCGTCCAGATACAGCTCGTCAAGGAATTCCCGCAGCTCCTTGTCGCTGAGGGCGGTAAGCAGCCGCTCCTGATCGTCGCTGTCCTCCAGATAGGTGAACACCTCGGCGGCCAGCTCCTTGGGGAGCAGACGAAACACCCTCACGATCTGCTCCGGCTCAAGCTCGCCCAAAAATTCGGCGATGTCTACCTCGTTCATCTCGCCCAAGGCGGTTTTCAGCGCCCGGTACTGCTTTTGATCCACCAGCTCGGTGAGACTTTCCAAGGTGTATTGCTCCGGCATTTCTGCTCCCTCCTTTCCCGCAGGCTGAACCCTCATTATATACCTCAAACCCTGCAGGGTCAAGGCCCAGCGGGAGAAAAAACCCCCCCGAAAAAGGAAAGATCCGGGGAACTTTTTCCAGAAGCTCCCGTCATAAAGGCTGCCGGCCGGATCACACAAAACAAAGAGGAGGACATTACACATGAAACGGGAAAAGAGAATATTGGCCCTTGCTCTCGCGCTGACCTTGCTGCTGGGCCTGTCCGCGGCCGCTCTGGCGGCGGAGGACACGAAGGAATTGACTCTTGAGGTGGGCACGGAGGGAACAGCTGTGTCTCTGGACGACCTTCCGGTTCAGCCCTATTGGGAAGGAGATACCCTGATGATCCCCCTGCGGAAGGCCGGCGAGGCACTGGGCTATCGTGTGGACTGGGATGCGGAGACCGGCGCGATCACCATGGATGACGAGACCGTCCAAAGGGTCACCCTGACGGATGGCAGCACCAAGGCGATCTTTACCGGAGAACTGAAGGTCATCAGCATGAGCCGTGAGGTGGAATTGTCCGCCCCGGTGGCCGTCCACAGCGGCTATACCTTTGTCCCGCTGGCTCTGTTTGAAGAGTTTTTTAACGATGTCAGCCATGCGGACGGCGTGATCTCGGTGTCGCCGAGAATGGCGGAGCTTCACTGAAACGGAACAAAATGTGACAGAAAACCCCGAACAGTACGCTGTTCGGGGTTTTGCCCTGTGTCCGGTCAGCCCGCCAGAAAGAGGGGGCGCAGCAGGGAGCGGAAGATGCCCCAGGTGGTGAGCCGTTCTACGGCCCGGTCGGCCACTAAGGGGATCTCGGCCACCGTGATGCCGTCCACACGCACGGTCATCCGGCCCAAGGTCTGTCCTTCCTCCACGGGGGCTTGCACCTCCCCGGTCAGATCGACGGCGGTCTCCACCCGCGCGGCCTTTTCCCGCTCCAAAAGCAGGCGGGGCGGCTGGGCCAGAAGGGGCTGGACAGTGGACTGCTTGCCCAGCTTCACGTTGACGGGAGGAAGAACCTGATCGGGGTAGACGTTCATCAGGGTATAGTTGGCAAACCCGTAGTCCAACAAAGCGCGGGCGCCGTCAAACCGCTCCTGCGGGGTGGGGGACTTCATCACCACGGCGATCAGCTCCATGCCGTCCCGTTCGGCGGTGGCGGAGAGACAGTATTGGGCGGTGGAGGTCGAGCCGGTTTTCAGGCCGGTGGCGCCGTCGTAAAAGCGGATGAGCTTGTTGGTGTTCACCAGCTGGGACGCGCCGCCTCGCAGAGAATCGATCCAGATGGTGGTATACTCGCGGATCTCCGGGTGGTTCAGGATCAGCTCCCGGGACATGAGGGCGATGTCATAGGCGGAGGTGACGTGGCCCGGCGCGGGGAGGCCGGTGACATTCAAAAAGTTGGTGTCCGCCATGCCCAGCTCGGCGGCCCGCTGGTTCATTTTGGCCACAAAGGCCTCCTCGCTGCCGCAGATGGCTTCCGCCAAGGCCACGGCGCAGTCGTTGGCGGAGACCACCGCCACCGCTTTAAGCATCTCGTGGACGGTGAGCTGCTCGTTTTCCTTCAGCCAGATCTGGCTTCCGCCCATGGAAATGGCGTGGCGGGAGGCGGTGATGGGCTGCTCCAGCGTCAGCTTGCCCGCATCCAGCGCCTCAAAGGTCAAAAGCAGGGTCATCACCTTGGTGACACTGGCGGGTTCAAGACGTTCGTGGGCGTTGTTTTCATAGAGGATCTGTCCCGTCTCCTTCTCCATTAAAACGGCGGAGGCGGCGTTGACGGTAAGGGCAGTGCCGGAGGCCGCGGAGGGCGTTTCCGCCGCAAAGGAAGAGCCGGTCAGCACAAGGGCAACGGCGGCAAATGCCGCCAGAAATTTCTTCATGGGGGTCAACTCCTTTTTCGCCCGGCAGCGGGCGTGTTTCTGTGATTAAGAATGTCTTATTTTTTGGGCAATATACTTTACATGGACATGGAAAATTTGTATAATATATACCTATCGAAATCAAAGCGACAACAAAGAGAGAGGCGACGAGCAATGGAGAGCGAAGAAAGCCGGCCCATGCGTCAACGGCGGGACAGGAGCGGAGAAAAGGCGCTTCAGTCGGCGCTGTGGTTTCCCTGCTATCTGTTTTGGCTGGAGGTCATTTGCCGCATCGGCCTGCTGCGGCAGTTTTTGGGCCGGGGCTTGGGCTACACGCTGCTGTTTTCGGTGGCAGGCGGGTTGTTTTTGAGCGCGCTGGTCACCTTCGGCCCGCCCCGCTACCGCCGGATCTTCACCATCACGGTCTCCGCCCTCATGGCCTTTTGGGCCAGCGCCCAGAGCGTCTACTATACTATCTTTTCCACCTTCCTGACCCTTTACTCGGTGGGCAACGGCGGCGATGCCCTCCAGTTCTGGCGGGACATCCTCGCCGCCATGGGGAAGATCTGGTACGTCCTGATCCTACTGTGGGCGCCTTTTGTGGTCATGGTGGCGTCAGGGAGCAAACTGATGAAGTCGCTGAAATGGAAAAAGCAGCACGTGGCCATCCTGCTGGCCGCGGCGGCGGGGCTCCAGCTCTTTACCACCGTGCTGGTCACCACCAACCACAAGGGCGGAATGTCCC
>CARXAY010000174.1 GCA_949093475.1 uncultured Oscillospiraceae bacterium | reverse complement strand
CATTTATCCCTTGGGTGCGCCAAACCGATGGATGTATTTGGCGGCGCGTGGGAAAATTATGTTGAGAAGCTGACCGAAGGTTTTCAGCGGGTAAAGCCTGAGGACACGGTGGTTTTGTGCGGAGACCTTTCTTGGGGCATGAGCTTGGAGGAAGCGCTGCCTGACTTTGCTTATCTGGATGCGCTTCCCGGGATCAAATACATCGTGAAGGGAAACCACGACTACTGGTGGAATACGGCCAGTAAAATGACCGCCTTCTGGGAGGCCAACGGCCTGTCCACGCTCCGGCTGCTCCACAACAATTGCGCTTTTTACGGCGATGTGGCCCTCTGCGGGACGCGGGGATGGTTTTTTGAACCGTCTGCCTCTGAGGAAGAGACAGACAAGGTTTACCGGCGGGAGCTGATCCGATTGGAGACGTCTCTGAAAGCGGCGGAGGGCGCAACAGAAAAGCTGGCGTTTCTTCACTACCCGCCGAAATACCAAGGGTATGCCTGCAAAGAAATCATTGATTTGCTTGAACAATATGGTGTTTCCAAGTGCTTTTACGGACATTTGCACGGTCATTCCCACAAACTTGCACTGGAGGGAGTGACAGGTGGGGTGGATTACCGATTGGTGTCGGCAGACCGTTTGAATTTTGTCCCGGAAAAAATCTTGGAGTAATTTCAAAAAAAGAGTGGAAATTCTTTCCCGTCTCTGCTAAAATAAGAATGTTGCGGGCCTGTGGCGGCCCAGTTTAGCTGTGACATAGGGTCGCGGCCCAACAGGAGGATGCAGTAAACATGAATGTAAAGAGCAAAAAGAAGGGCGAACACAGCACGGTGGAGTTGGTCATTGAGGTGGACGCCAAGACCTTTGACGAGGCCGTCAACCGTGTGTATCTCCGGCAGCGCAAGAGCATCAATATTCCCGGCTTCCGCAAGGGGAAGGTGCCCCGCAATATGCTGGAGGCTATGTACGGCGCGAACCTTTTCTATGAGGACGCCATCAAGGATATCTACCCCGCCGCCTACGAGGAAGCAATTGCACAGGAGAAGCTGAAGCCCGCGGCCTATCCCCAGATCGAGATCATGGAGGCCGGCAAAGACGGCTTTACCTTCAAGGCTATTGTCACTTTGAAGCCCGAAGTCAAGCTGGGCGAGTACAAGGGTCTCACTGCTCCCAAGGAAAAGGTGAGCGTCACCGACGCGGATATTGACGCCGAGATGACGCCGTACATCCAGCGCGCCACCCGTTTGACGGCAGTCAAGCGTAAGGCCAAGAAGGGCGACACCACAGTCATCGACTTTGAGGGCTTTGATAACGGTGTGCCCTTTGAGGGCGGAAAAGGTGAGGGCTTTAGTCTGGAGCTGGGCTCCGGCACATTCATCCCCGGTTTTGAGGACGGCGTCGTCGGGATGAAGGCCGGAGAGGAAAAGGAATTGAATATTACCTTCCCCGAGGATTACACCCCCGACCTTGCGGGCAAGCCCGTGGTGTTCAAGGTCAAAGTCCAAGAGGTCAAAGAGCCGGTCAAGCCGGAGCTGGACGATGAGTTTGCCAAAGACGTCTCCGAATTTGAGACCTTGGCCGAATTCCGGGCTGATTTGAAGAAGAAGATCACCGAGCGCCGGGAGAAGCAAATCGACACCGAGTATGAGCGTGCGATCACCGATCAGCTCATTGACAATCTGGAGGTCGATCTGCCTCAGGCCATCGTGGATCAGCAGACTGACCGTATGATGGACGACTACAAGATGCGGGTGGAGAGTCAGGGAATTCCCTTTGACCAGTATATGGGGATGATGGGTCTGACCAACGAAGCCCTCCGCATGGAGGCCGCCGTGGGTGCGCGCCGCCGGGTACTCAACGAATTGGCGCTGGAAGCGGTCGCCAAGGCAGAGAAACTGAAGATCTCCGCCGCCGAGAAGAAGGCGGAGTACGAGCGGCTGGCCAAGGAATACAATATGGAGGTCGAGCAGATCAAGGCGGCAGTGGATGAAGAGACCTTGAGCGAGGATCTGCTGTACCAAAAGGCCGCGAAGTTCGTTCTGGACAACGCCAAGGTGGGGAAAGCTCCCGCAAAGAAGGCTGAGGGCACGGATAAGGAGAAGAAGCCCGCCGCCAAAAAGACTACGGCGAAGGCCAAGGCGGACACTGCGGAGAAGAAGCCTGCTGCAAAGAAAACCACCAAAAAGACCGAGGAATAAACCACAAGGAATATTCGGAGCGGGACAGGGTTATACTTTGGTGTAATGCTGTCCCGCGCCCATTTTTGTAAAGGAGAACCACTATGAGTTTAGTACCTTACGTTGTTGAACAAACCAGCCGGGGCGAACGCTCCTATGATATTTTCTCCCGCTTGCTCAGCGACCGAATCGTTTTTTTAGGAGAGGATGTCAACTCTACTACGGCCTCTCTCATCGTTGCGCAGCTGCTCTTTTTGGAGGCGCAGGATCCGGACAAGGATATCCAGTTTTACATCAATAGCCCCGGCGGGTCGATCACCGACGGTATGGCCATCTACGACACCATGCAATATATCAAGTGTGATGTGTCCACCATCTGCGTGGGCATGGCGGCCTCTATGGCCTCGGTGCTGTTGGCAGCGGGAGCGAAGGGGAAGCGGTTTGCCCTCCCCAACTCTGAGATCCTGATCCATCAGCCCTTGATCGGCGGCGGCGGACTTTCCGGTCAAACCACCGATATCAAGATCCACACAGACCACTTGGTGGCGACCAGAGAAAAGCTGAACCGCATCCTGAGCGACTGCACCGGCCAGCCCATGGAGACCATTCTCCGGGATACGGAGCGTGACCATTATATGTCCGCCGAGGAAGGAATGTCCTATGGCCTGATCGACAAAGTCATCCGCAACCGCGACTGATTGATTTTTCCCCACCGATTGAGAGGTGACAATATGGCGAATCAAGACAACAAATCCATTCGCTGCTCCTTCTGCGGCAAAAAGCAGGAGCAGGTGAAGCGTATTATTGCAGGGCCGGGCGCTTATATTTGCAACGAGTGCATCAACCTCTGCCTGAACATTTTGGACGACGAGGAAGACGAGGATCAGGAACTGAGGCCCGGCGAGAGCGTGATCGACGACATTCCCACTCCGCAGGAGATCCACGCGGTGCTGGACGAGTATATTATCGGTCAGGAAGAAGCAAAGGTGGCGATGTCCGTAGCGGTCTACAACCACTATAAGCGCATCTTTCTGGGGGGCGAAGAGGACGATGTGGAGCTGCAAAAAAGCAACATTCTCCTCATCGGCCCGACCGGCTGCGGCAAGACCATGTTTGCCCAGACGCTGGCCCGTATTTTGAAAGTGCCTTTTGCCATTGCCGACGCCACCACCTTGACGGAAGCCGGTTATGTGGGCGACGACGTGGAGAATATCCTCCTGCGTCTGGTTCAGGCCGCTGATTATGACATCGAACTGGCTCAGCGGGGCATTATCTATGTGGATGAGATCGACAAGATCGCCCGCAAGAGCGAGAATACCTCTATTACGCGGGACGTATCCGGCGAGGGCGTCCAGCAAGCCCTGTTGAAGATACTGGAAGGTACGGTGG
>CARXAY010000173.1 GCA_949093475.1 uncultured Oscillospiraceae bacterium | reverse complement strand
ATTTAATATAGCACCCTTCCCCGAAATTTGCAAGCATAAGTTGTAAATTTCCCAAAGGAAAACCCAAGAAATTTTCCGGGGCGGAAAAAGAAAAAAGCGCGGCGGGACAGTACCCGCCGCGCAGTGGTTCTCAAATGTCCAGATAGGCTTGCAACAAGACCTGCAGCAGCTCATCGCGGTCCAGCTTTCGGATGAGGGCGCGGGCGTTGTTGTAGTTGGTAATGTACGTGGGGTCTTCGGAGAGAATGTAGCCCACGATCTGGTTAATGGGGTTGTAGCCCTTTTCTTGGAGGGCGTCATACACCGTGGTAAGGGTCTGACGAATCTCTTCTCCGGGGTCAGGCTGGAGGGAAAATTGTCTGGTGAAGCTCAAATCGTCGGACATCACACGCACCTCCTGTTCTCTGCGTCGTTATGGTATATTCTACCTCATTTTTCTCCGTTTGTAAAGAGGATTTTGTGTGCCTTAACGGAGAATGGCCTCCAATTCTTTTTCCAGCAGCTCCAAGATCGCCCGCACATCGGCGTCCGCCTCTTCTGCGGTGAGGCTTCGGTCATCGGCGCGCAGGGTGAGGTTGAAGGCCACCGACTTTTTCCCTTCGGGGATGGGCGCGCCGGTGTAGATGTCGAACAGGGTCACTTCCTTCAGCAGTCCCCGCGCCCCCCGGGCGATGCAGTCCTCCAGCGCGCCCACGGTGACGGCAAGGTCGCACACCACGGCGATGTCCCGGGTGACGGCGGGGAACTTGGGCAGGGGGGTATACACCGGGTCTGCTCCCTTGGCGTCCATGAGGGCGGCCAGAGACAGCTCGGCGGCGTACAGCTCCGTGTCCACATCGTAGTTCTTGGCCACCAGCGGGTGGAGCTGGCCCAGCACGCCCAACACCTGTCCCCCGGCCCACACCGCGGCGCAGCGGCCGGGGTGGTAGGAGGGGTTCTCCGTGACCGCCACGAAGGAGATATTCTCACAGCGCAGCTCCTTCAAAATGGCTTCCACCGCTCCCTTGAGGGCAAAGAAGTCCATATCCTCACCGTAAGCGCCCAGCGTCAGGTACTTGCTCTCGATGGCCAGACCGTCCTTGCCGCCGGGGGTGTAGGTGCGGCCCACCTCGTAGAGCTTGGCGGACTTATTGCGGAAGTTGTAGTTGCGGGTCAGGATCTCCAGCATGGAGGGCAGGGTGGTGGTCCGCATGATGGAGGTGTCCTCCCCCAGAGGGTTGAGGATCTTAAAGGACTTGCGGCGCTGGGCGTCTTGGGGCCAGCGGATCTTGTCATAATAGGTGGGAGAGATAAAGGAATAGGTGATGATCTCGTCAAAGCCCAGCGCCCGGCAGGCCGCGCCCGACTGACGCTCCACCTGCTGCTCCGGGGAGTAGCCGCCCAGAGTGGTCTGCCCCCGCATGAGGGTGGTGGGGATGTTGTTGTAGCCGAAGAACCGGGCCACCTCCTCGGCCAGATCGGCCATGCGGCGCACGTCGCCCCGCCAAGAGGGGACGGTGACCTGATCGCCCTCCACCGCAAAGTCCAGCTTCTTCAAAATATCCACCATATCCGCCGCAGCCACGTCCGTGCCCAGCAGAGCGTTGATCTTGTCCGGCTCCAGCGTCAGCACGGTGGGCTGGGGGACAAAGTTGAGGATGTCGATGACCCCATCCACCACCTCGCCCGCGCCCAGCAGCTCCACTAACTCGCAGGCCCGGTCCACAGCGGGCAGAGTGTTCATGGGGTCGAGGCCCTTTTCAAACTTGGCGGACGCCTCCGTCCGCATCCCCAGCGCCAGCGCGCCCTTGCGAATGGTCGTGCCGTCAAAACAGGCGGACTCAAAGACCACGTCGGCGGTGTCGTCCACGATCTCGGAGTTTTCCCCGCCCATGATGCCCGCCAGACCCACCGCCCGGCTCTCGTCGGCGATGACCAGATGACTCCCCGTCAGGGTATGCTCCTTGCTGTCCAGCGTGGTGAGCTTCTCCCCTTCCTCCGCCCGGCGGACGATGATCTTACCGCCCTTCACGTAGCGGTAGTCAAAGGCGTGCATGGGCTGGCCGTACTCCAGCATGACGTAGTTGGTGATATCCACGATGTTGTTGATGGGCCGCACCCCCATGGCCCGGAGACGCTGGCGCATCCACTTGGGCGAGGGGGCGATCTTCACGTTACGCACCATCCGTGCGGTGTAACGGGGCACTAAGTCGGCGGCGGGGGTCTCCACGTCCAGCAGCTCCGCCAGATTTCCGTCCGCCCCGCCCTTCACCACAGGGGTGTGGAGCTTCAGCGGCGCGCCGAAGGTGGCGGCAGCCTCCCGGGCCAGCCCAATGACGGAGAGGCAGTCGGGGCGGTTGGGGGTGATTTCAAACTCCACTACATGGTCGCGGAAGGAGATCGCCTCCCGAATGTCCGCGCCGGGAGTCAGCTTGCCCGCCAGCTCCGGGTCGGCGTTCAAAACAAAAATGCCGTCCTCAATGGCGTAGGGGAAGTCGTGGACGGTCAGGCCCAGCTCCTTGAGGGAGCAGAGCATCCCGTTGCTCTCCACCCCCCGGAGCTTACCGGCGGTGATGTGTACCCCACCGGGGAGGGTGGAATCGTCCAGCGCGGCGGGGACGAAGTCCCCCTCATGGAGGTTCTGCGCCCCGGTGACGATCTGGATGGGGCTTCCCGCCCCCACATCCACCTGACAGATCCACATATGGTCGCTGTCCGGGTGGCGTTCCAGAGACTTGACCTGTCCCACCACCACGTTTTTGATCTCCTCGCCCTCCACCGCCGTGGTCTCCACCTTCGAGCCGGAGAGGGTCATTGCCTCGGCAAAATCCTTGTCGCTTGCGTCCACTTTGACAAATTCATTGAGCCATTCACGGCTTAAATTCATGGTAAAAACTCCCTTGCAAAAGTTGTCACGCCTCGCCTGTTCGCAACGCGCGGCTTCCCTCCGTCTCGGGGTAAATCGCGCGGCCTGTGGCCGCTTACCAATTTGCCCCTCGCTCCGGTCCATCCGCGCTGCTCACGACGGCTCGGACGCTTCGTCTCAAAATTGCTCCAAGAAGCGCACGTCGTTTTCAAAAATGAGCCGCAGGTCGGCGATCTTGAAGCGGCGCATGGCGGTGCGCTCCAAGCCCATGCCGAAGGCCCAGCCCGACCACTCATTGGGGTCGATGCCCGACATCTCCAGCACGTGGGGATGGATCATCCCCGCGCCCAGCAGCTCGATCCAGCCCTCCCCCTTGCAGGTGGCGCAGCCCGCGCCGCCGCACTTGTGGCACTGCACGTCCATCTCGCAGCTCGGCTCGGTGAAGGGGAAGTGATGGGGGCGGAAGCGGGTGACCGTGCCCTTACCGAAAAGCTGCTCGGCCAGCAGGTTCAGCGTCCCCTTCAGGTCGGCCATGGTGACGTTTTTATCGATGACCATACCCTCCACCTGATGGAACATGGGGGAGTGGGTGGCGTCCACCTCGTCCTTGCGGTAGACGCGGCCCGGGGCGATGATGCGGATGGGCAGCTCCATAGTCTCCATGGCTCGCACCTGCATGGGGGAGGTCTGGGAGCGGAGCATCACCCGGCTGTCCTCATC
>CARXAY010000172.1:1936-3617 GCA_949093475.1 uncultured Oscillospiraceae bacterium | reverse complement strand
GTCCCCGACTGCCCCCATTTTGGCCGGTGCGGCGGCTGTCAGCTCCGGCACATGGACTATGAAACCGAGCTGGCCTTCAAGGGGCAGAAGGTCTCCGACGCCCTGAAGCGCATCGGCGGTCTGACGGCGGACGTGCCCCCCGTTTTGGGGGCGGCGGAGACCGGCGGCTACCGCAACAAGGCCCAGTTCCCCGTAGCCGCCGGGCCGAAGGTGGGCTTTTACTGGGAGCGCAGCCACGCGGTGGAGGATGTGGACGGCTGCGCCCTCCAGTCCCCCGCCGCCAATGCCCTCGCCGCCGCCCTGCGGCGCTGGATGAAGGAATACAACGTCCCCGCCTATGACGAAAAAAGCCGCAAAGGGCTCATTCGCCACCTGTTTGTACGAAGCAGCGCCGCCGGGGACTGCCTTGCGGCGGTGGTGGTCAACGGCAGCAAGCTGCCCTTTGAAGACAAGCTCGTGGAGGCGTTCCGCGCGGCCGCGGCCGGGCTGGCCGGGGTCGTCCTCAACGAAAACCGCCGGGACACCAACGTTATTTTAGGCGACGGCTGGCGCACCCTGTGGGGCACGTCCACTCTCCCCGACACCCTGCGGGGGCTGACCTTCCGTTTGAGCCTTCCCGCCTTTTATCAGGTCAACCACGCCCAAACCGAGGTCTTGTACGCGCTGGCGGAGGAATTTGCCGCCCTGACGGGGACGGAGACCCTCCTTGACCTCTATTGCGGCACGGGCACGATCGGTCTCACCATGGCCCACCGGGCCAAAAGCCTGCTGGGAGCGGAAATCGTCCCCGCCGCCATTGCCGACGCCAAGGAAAACGCCGCGCGCAACGGCGTGAAAAACGCCCGTTTCGTCTGTGCCGACGCGGCAGAGGTGGCGGCTGAGCTGGCCCGGACAGGGGAAAACATCGACGTAGCCGTGGTCGATCCGCCCCGGAAGGGCCTGTCCCCAGAGGTTGTGGAAAGCCTGCTGAAGATCGCCCCAAGCCGCATCGTCTACGTCTCCTGCGACCCCGCCACGCTGGCCCGGGACCTGAAGCTGTTGTCGGCGGCCTACACCGTTGAAAAAGTCCAGCCTGTGGACCTCTTCCCCCGCACCTTCCACGTGGAGACGGTGGTCAAACTGGAGCGGAAGTAAAATTTTTTTCAAAAACCTCTTGACCTTGGAGCGGCTCTAAGGTGTACGCTGGGTTCATCTTCCTGAAAGGAGCGTCCCCCATGAACATCAAAGACGCACAGGCCCTCTCCGGCGTTTCCGCCGAAAACATCCGCTTTTACGAAAAGCAAGGGCTGCTCTCCCCCGCCCGCAACAAGCAAAACGACTACCGGGAGTATTCCCCCGCCGACATCGCCGTCCTCAAGCGCATCCGCGCCCTGCGGATGCTGGATATGCCCCTGCCCCAGATCAAGGCGGTGCTGGAGGGTGCAGAGCCCATCGGCGCAGCCGCCGCCCGGCAGCAGGAGCGGCTGGAGGCCCGCTCCAAGGAGCTGGACGCGGCCATCGCCCTGTGCCGGGAGGTGTCCGGGGCGGCGTCTTTAGAGGCGCTGGACTTTGACGCCCTCCTGTCCCGCATGGACGACCCCGCCCGCTCGGCGGGCTTCTTCCAAAGCTGGCGGGACGACTACCGCCGGGTGGCGCTGGCGGAGCATGAGAAGCGGTTCACCTTTCTCCCCGACGGGGCGGT
>CARXAY010000172.1:0-1926 GCA_949093475.1 uncultured Oscillospiraceae bacterium | reverse complement strand
ACCACCCCGCAGGAGTTTACCGCCGCCCTGTTGGCCTATGCCGCGGAGGAGGACTTGGATATCGTCATCACAAAGGAGAGTATGTACCCCGAATTTACTCTGAACGGTATTGAATACACCGCCACCCGCAATTATACCGCCGTACGGGGCTGCCCGGTGGCCTCCATCGCCTGCGAGGTCGCCCACCCCGAGGACTTTTTGCCCGCCGATATTCCCCCTTGGAAGCGGCGGCTCATGGGGCTGTTCCACTACCTCTGGCTTCCGGCGGCGGTGCTGCTGCTCGTCCTTTTGCCCCGGCTGGCGCTGTTTCAGGAGCTTACCATATGGGAGAGCTTGCTCGTCTTGGCGGGCCTGATCGTCCCCCTCGGCGCGCTGTCCTTCCGCAGCTGGCTGCTCTTTTATAACGAAAAGCACAAATAAAGGCTTGACAACCCCTTTCCGCGCTGATATAATGCTAAAGCCGCACAGAGTGGGGTCTTGAAGTGATGCCTGACGCGTCCTCCTATGATGGCGAGCCCGTAATGAAGGAGTGAAAAAGTAATGCACGCGATCATTGTCACCGGCGGTAAGCAGTATAAGGTCGCCGAGGGAGACGTTCTCTACATTGAGAAGCTGCCCGTGGAGGCCGGCGAGACCGTCAAGTTCGACGAAGTTCTGGCCGTCATTGACGGCGACAAGGCCACCTTCGGCACTCCCGTGGTGGAGGGCGCCAGCGTAGAGGCCAAGGTTGCCAAGAACGGCAAAGGCAAGAAGATCATCGTCTTCAAGTACAAGCCCAAGAAGAACTACAAGCGCAAGCAGGGCCATCGTCAGCCCTACACCAAGATCGAGATCACCAAGGTGAAGGCGTAAGCAATGACCACCGTCACCTTTACCACCCGGGACGAGCGCATCGAGCGCGTTGAGCTGAAAGGCCACGCAGGGCTTGTCCCTCCCGGAGAGCCGGACATTCTCTGCGCCGCCCTCACCAGCGCCATCCGTCTGGTGGAGACCACCGTCAACGACGTGCTGGCTGTGGGCGCGGCGGTAAAGACCCGGGAGGCGGACGCCTATGTCTCCCTCAAGCTCCCCGGCGACATGGGGCAGGAAAACGAAGCCCTGTGTCAAGCCCTCTTGGCCGGTTTGATGGTGCATTGCGCCGCACTGGCGGAGGAGTATCCCGACAATCTATCTGTCATAGACATGGAGGTGTAATACCATGCTGAACATTGGTTTGCAGTTTTTCGCCCACAAAAAGGGCGTTGGCTCTACCCGTAACGGCCGCGACAGCGAGTCCAAGCGTCTGGGCGTGAAGCGCGCTGACGGGCAGTTCGTTCTGGCGGGCAACGTTCTGGTTCGCCAGCGCGGCACCCACATTCACCCCGGCGTCAACGTGGGCAAGGGCAGCGACGACACCCTCTTCGCCCTCAAGTCCGGCCGGGTGCGGTTTATCCGTCTCGGCAAGGATCGGAAACAGGCCATTATTGAAGAGGTCGCCGAGTAATTGAAAGCAAAAAAGGCTGCCGCAACAGCGGCGGCCTTTTTTATTGCAATGTTCCGCCACAGTTTGGTATAATATCATTACTACTTTGCAAAGGATGTGAGCCTATGCCCGCGGCGTGGCTGGACAAGGCGAAAATTTTGGTAAAAGCCGGAGACGGCGGCAACGGCGCGGTGGCCTTCCACCGGGAGAAATACGTGGCCGCCGGCGGCCCTGACGGCGGCGACGGCGGCCGGGGCGGCGACATCGTGGTGGTGGTGGACGACCACATGACCACCCTGATGGACTTCCGCTACAAGCGCAAATATGTGGCGGGCAACGGCATGGACGGCACGGGGAAACGCTGCTCCGGCAAGGACGGCACGACCCTGACCATCAAAGTCCCCCGGGGCACGGTCATTCGGGACGCCGAAAGCGGCGAGGTCATCCGGGACATGGCCCAGGAC
>CARXAY010000171.1 GCA_949093475.1 uncultured Oscillospiraceae bacterium | reverse complement strand
GGAAAATGGCGGCATCTCGCCCCGGAGGAGGTGGCCCGGCTTCAAAATGCAAGAGCGTGAATTTTTTCTTGCAAAAACCCTTGCCTTTCCTTTTTGTTTGGAGTATGATAAGGGCTGGTGAACTTTTCGGCCAAATGGCCGTGACGGAGGTTTTTTGCCATGAACCGTGATATTTTATCCAATATCCAAGCACAAATGCCCACTTTTTCCAAGGGTCAGAAGCTGATCGCCAACTTCATTCTCAACTCCTACGACAAGGCCGCGTTTATGACCGCCAGCAAGCTGGGCAAGACGGTGAAGGTCAGCGAGTCCACCGTGGTGCGCTTTGCCGCCGAGCTGGGCTACGACGGCTATCCCGCCATGCAGCGCACTCTTCAGGAGATGATCCGCAACAAGCTCACCTCGGTGCAGCGCATCGAGGTCTCCGACGACCGCATCGGCAACCACGACATCCTCTCCATGGTGATGCAGTCAGACATGGACAAGGTGCGCCTTACGCTGGAGCAGATCGACCGGGCGGCCTTTGACGGCGCGGTGAGCGACATCGTCGCCGCCAAGCGCATCTATATTTTAGGCGTGCGCTCCGCCGGGGCGCTGTCCACCTTTTTGGCCTTCTACTTCAACCTGATCTTTGAAAACGTCACCCATGTGGCGGCCTCCTCCGCCAGCGAGGTGTTCGAGCATCTCCTCCGCGTCGGCCCGGACGACGTAGTCATCGGCATCAGCTTCCCCCGCTATTCCAAGCGCACCGTCAAGGCCATGGAGTTTGCCCACGACCGGGGCGCGCGGGTCATCGCCATCACCGACTCGGAGGCCTCCCCTCTGGCGGACACCGCCGACCGGGTGCTGATGGCAAAAAGCGACATGGTCTCCTTCGTGGACTCGCTGGTCGCGCCCCTCAGTCTGGTCAACGCCCTCATCGTCGCCATCAGCCGGGTGAAAAAGCAGGATATCTCCAAGTCTCTGGGCGAGTTGGAGCATATCTGGGCGGAGTACGAGGTCTATGAGACCGTGGAGGAGCAAAACTCTTGAACGGCGGCCTGATCGTTGTGGGCGGCGGCGCGGCGGGGATGTTGGCCGCTCTCACCGCCCGGCAGGCGGGAGCGGAAGTCACCCTCATCGAGCGCAACCCCAAGCTGGGCCGCAAGGTGTACATCACGGGCAAGGGCCGCTGCAACCTCACCAACCACTGCACGGTGGAGGAGGCACTGGCCCACATCCCCCGTAATGGCAAGTTCCTTTACAGTGCTATGTCCGCCTTTCCCCCCTCCGCCACCGAGGCGCTGTTCGAGGGGCTGGGCGTTCCCTTAAAGGTCGAGCGGGGCAACCGGGTGTTTCCCGTGTCCGACAAGGCCAGCGACGTGATCGACGCGCTGTTTGCCGCCCTGCGCCGCGCCGGGGGCGCCATCGTGGAGGGGCGGGTCACGGGGCTGGAGCTTTCCGAGGGCCGGGTCACGGCGGTTCGTACCAACGTGGGCCGCTTCCCTGCCGGCGCGGTCATTTTGGCCACCGGCGGGCTGTCCTACCCCGCCACCGGCTCTACCGGGGACGGCTACGCGCTGGCCCAAAGCGCCGGGCATACGGTGGTCGAGCCCCGGGGCTCTCTTGTGCCGCTGGAGGCGGAGGGCTGCGCCCCCCTTCAGGGTCTTTCCCTGAAAAACGTCGCTCTGTCGGTCACCGGCAAGAAGCCAAAGCCCCTTTTTAAGGAACAGGGCGAACTGCTTTTCACCCACTTCGGCCTCTCCGGGCCGCTGGTACTCTCCGCCTCCGCCCACCTGCGCCACTACGAGCGGGAAACATACACCGCCCACATCGACCTCAAGCCAGCCCTTTCCGTAGAGCAGTTGGAGGCGCGCATGGTGCGCGATCTGGCGGACTACGCCAACCGCGACCTCTCCAATTATATTCTCACCCTGACCCCCCATCTCCTCGGCCCGGTGCTTCTTGCCCGCGCCGGGGTCGCAGGCAGTTCCAAGCTCCACTCCCTCACCCGGGAGGCCCGCCGCGCGCTCTCCTGCGTGTTCAAGGATCTGGCCTTCCCCATCACCGCCCCCCGCCCGGTGGCGGAGGCCATCGTGACCACCGGCGGCGTCAACGTCAAGGAGGTCGATCCCAAAACCATGGCGTCCAAGCTGTGTGAAGGATTATACCTTGCCGGGGAGCTTCTGGATGTGGACGGCTATACCGGGGGCTTCAACCTGCAAATTGCATGGTGTACCGGCCGGGCGGCGGGAAACGCCGCCGCGTCCTATTTGAGAGGAGGAAACAGCCAATGACTCACCGCGCCATCGCCATCGACGGCCCTTCCGGGGCAGGCAAATCCACCTTGGCAAAGGCCATCGCCAAGGAGCTGGGCTTTCTCTATGTAGACACCGGGGCGATCTACCGCACCGTGGGCCTCGCCGCCCTGAAGCGGAACATCTCTCCGGCCGATGAGCCCGCCGTCCTTGCCCTTCTCCCCTCTCTTGTTATCACCAGCGGGTATGGGGAGGACGGTCTCCAGCATATGTACCTTCAGGGGGAGGACGTGACCGAGGCCATCCGCCAACACGCGGTCTCCGATGCGGCCAGTCAGGTCTCCGCCATCCCCGGCGTGCGGGCTTACCTTCTGGAAATGCAGCGCCGGTTCGCCGCAGAACACGACGTGATCATGGACGGGCGGGACATCGGCACGGTGGTGCTGCCGGAGGCTCAGGTGAAAGTCTTTCTCACCGCCGACCCCCGTGACCGCGCCCGGCGCCGCTATGAGGAGCTGCTCTCCCGCGGCCAGACGGCGGACTTCGACACCGTTTTGGCGGACGTGGAGGCACGGGACTACCGGGACACCCACCGCGCCGCCGCCCCCTTGAAGCAGGCGGAGGACGCCATCCTTCTGGATACCACCGGCCTGCCCTTTGAGGAGAGCCGCGCCCTCCTCTTAACTCTTGTCAAGGAGAGGTTGGCCCTATGAGTGAATTCTGGTTTCGCATCTTTTATCCCATCGCTTGGATCTTCTTCAACCTGTTCCATCCCGGCCGGGCAGTCGGCCGAGAAAACGTGCCGGAGGGGGCTTGCCTGCTCTGCGGCAACCACACCCGCTACTCCGACCCCCTGTTTATCCTCTTTGCCTTGGGGCGCAAGGATCACCCATACATCATGGCCAAGGGGGAGCTGCTGCGCTACCCTGTTTTGGGCTGGATCTTGAAGAAGGCCGGGGTTTTCGGCGTAGACCGGGGCAAGTCGGACGTGAAGGCTATTAAGGAGGCCCTGCGGGTGCTGAAGGACGGTCACAAGCTCCTCCTCTTCCCCGAGGGCACCCGCTTCCGGGACGGCGAGACGCAGGGGGCAAAAACCGGCGCGGCCATGCTGGCTCTCCGCACAGGCGTGCCCATCGTCCCCATCTGGATGCCCGCCAAGAAAAAATGGTTCCGCCGCACCCCTGTGGTCTTTGGAGAGGCGTACTATCCCGATCTTCCGGAGGGGGCAAAGCCCACCCCGGAGGATTACCACCGGGTGGCCGACGACCTGCTGGAAATTATCGACTTCAAATACGGCAAAGGCGTTCGCGTTGAAGCCGAGAACAATCCGCAAATGCGGCTGTACGCCCTCGGAGCGATTAAGCTCTACGGCGAGCTCTATGACATTAAGC
>CARXAY010000170.1 GCA_949093475.1 uncultured Oscillospiraceae bacterium | reverse complement strand
ATGCGGGTGGGGATGCCGTTGCCCGCCATGACGGCGCAGACCTCCTCGGCGAACTCCCGGCCGTGGTTGCGGCAGTCGTGGCAGACAGCCACCCCACGCTTGGCCGCCTCCGGGCCTTCGGCCAGAATGACCTCGGCAAAGGCCTGCGTGGCGTGGCGGATCACATGGCGGTTCATCTGGTGCAGGCCCACGCACATCGTGCCGCGCAGACCGGCCGTGCCAAAATCAAGGGGGGCAAAAAAGCGGGATTCGATCTCCTTTTCGTCGCCGCGGATGCCCTCCAGCTCGGCCTTTTCGGCGGCGTCCAGAGCAGGGGACGCGAGCCACTGTTCATAGGTATCACGATAGGACATAACAAAACCTCCCATTTTCAGTCTGATACGGTCATTATACCATAAAGCGGCAAAGGGGTTCAATAGTTATTTCGGGGAGATTCGGAAAGGCAAGAGATCATTCTTCCGTGTCAAACACAGGAGGAGCAGAGAGAAGCGCTCTGGCCTCCTCCAACAAAGAGACGGGGACATAGACCTCAATGCCGGTGGCGTTGTGCCCAAAGATGAGATTCACGTAATGGGCTGCGCCGTGATGCCGGGCGAAGTGCGGGATGGAAAAGCTCTCAAGAAGGGAACTCAACAGCGCCAGCTCGTCGGGATAGTCCGACCCATTACAGAGCAGGGCGGCTGGCTCCGGTGAACCATCGGCATCGTTGGGCCATTGCTCCAGAAGGGAAAAGTTCATGGTTGTCACCTCCTACTTGTGATAGGCGCTGCCTTCGTTGATCTTAAAGCCCCGGTAGAGCTGCTCTAAGAGCATCACCCGGGCCAAGTGGTGGGGGAAGGTCATGGGAGACATACTGAGGCGCACCTGCGCCTCATGCTTCAGACCCTCTTCCAGACCGTACGAGCCGCCGATGAGGAAGCAAAGCCGGTTGGCCGGGCCGGTCTCCCATGAGAGAAGCCGCTTGGCAAGCTCCTCACTGGAGAGAAGCTGCCCCTCGATGCACAAAGCCACCGTTCGGGCGCGGGGCGGGATCTTGGCGCGGATTGACGCGGCCTCCTTGGCGAGGGCCGCGTCAATGAGAGCCTGAGAGGGATTTTGGGGCAGCTTTTCTTCCGCAAGCTCTACGATGTTCAGCTTGCAGTAGGCGGAGAGCCGCTTTTGGTATTCGGCCACCGCGTCGGCGTAGAATTTTTCCTTCAGCTTCCCCACACAGAGCAAATCAATATGCGTCATGGCTACACCTCGACCGAAAGGCCGTCGCACAAAACGGGAGCGACCTCCAACCGTACGGGCTGCAAGTCCTCCAGCGCCTGAGAGACGGCGGCGCGGGCCAGAGCGGGGGAGTTGTTCTCCCGGGACAGGTGGGCAAGGATCACGGTGTGGGCGCCGCTCTCGGCGCACAGGGCGCAAAGCCTTGCGCCGTCTTCGTTGGAGAGGTGGCCCTGCGGGCCGGCGATGCGGGCTTTTAAGTAGTAAGGGTATGGGCCGTTTTGGAGGCAGTCGGGATCGTGGTTGCACTCGATCATAGCGGCGTCCACGCCGCGGACGCCCTCCTCCACCTCCGGGGTGACCATCCCCAGATCGGTGACGAGACAGGCGGAGCGGCCGTCGGGGGCGGTGAGGCGGTAGCCCGCCGAGCCGGGCGCGTCATGGCTGGTGGGAATGGGGCGCACGGTGATCGCACCGATGGCGTGGCGGCCGGACAGCTCCAGCGTATGGAGCAGATGGTCTACCGGCAGACGGTAAGCCAGCTGGCGGCCTGCGGGAGGGGTGGCGTAAAGGGGGAGGGAGTAGCGTTTGGTGAGGGTGGCAAGCCCTGCGATATGGTCGGCGTGGGTGTGGGTGATGAGACAGCCGGAGAGGTCGCCCGGCGTCAGACCGCACCCGGACAGAGCGGCGGTGATGCGCCGGGCGGACAGCCCCGCGTCCAACAGAAGATGGGTGTCGCCATGGGAGACCAGAGCGCAGTTTCCGGTCGAGCCGCTGGCAAAAATGGTGAGACGCATGGAATGCTCCTTTCGACAAGACAAAGAAAGCGGCGGCCAACGCCGCCGCCTGTCTCCTATCAATGATCCAACCGGGGTCAGCCCGCGCTGGGCTGGGCCTCCTCTTGGTCGGGGGTGATGACCACCTTGATATCCGCGCCCACGCCGGTGAGCTTGCGGACGATGTCCTCATAGCCGCGCTCGATATGGTAAATAGAGTCGATCTCGGTGACGCCGTGAGCGGCGAGGCCGGCAATGACCAACGCCGCGCCCGCCCGCAGGTCGCAGGCACGCACCGGCGCGCCGGTGAGCTGGCTGACCCCTTCGATGACCGCCACCTTGCCGTCCACTTGGATCTGCGCGCCCAGACGGCGGAACTCGTCCACATAACGGTAGCGGTTGTCCCAAACGCCCTCGGTGAGAACGCTGGTGCCCTGCGCCAAGCACAAAACGGCAGCGATCTGAGGCTGCATATCGGTGGGGAAGCCGGGATAGGGCATGGTTTTGACGTTGGCGCGGTTGAGCGCGCCCCGGCGGGAGACTACGAGATCGTCGCCGTCCTCCACCACGCTGACCCCCATCTCCTGTAGCTTGGCGGTGATGCACTCCAGATGCTTGGGAATGATGTTGTGGATGCGCACCTGCCCGCCGGCGGCGGCCACAGCGGCCATATAGGTGCCCGCTTCGATCTGGTCGGGAATGATGGAGTATGTGCCGCCGGCCAGACGGTCGACTCCGCGGATCTTGATCACGTCCGTGCCCGCCCCCATGATGTCCGCGCCCATGGAGTTCAAAAAGTTCGCCAGATCCACGATATGTGGCTCTTTGGCGGCATTTTCAATGACGGTGAGGCCGTCGGCCAGCGTGGCGGCCAGCATGATGTTCATGGTCGCGCCCACCGAGACGATGTCCAAGTAGACCTGCGAGCCTTTCAGCCGTCCGTCCCGGGCGGTGGCGTGGATATAGCCGCCGCGCACGTCCACATCCGCACCCATGGCGGTAAAGCCCTTGATGTGCTGGTCGATGGGACGACCGCCCAGATCGCAGCCGCCGGGCGGGGGCACTTGGGCAGAGCCGAAACGGCTCAAAAGCGCGCCGATGAGATAATAGCTGGCGCGGATCTTCCGGGCCAGCTGATAGGGGACAGGTTGGTTGCGAACGTGGGAGCAATCGATATCCACGGTGGTGCGGTTTACCGTCCGCACCTCCGCGCCCAAATCCTGCAAAATATTCAAAATAAGGGTCACGTCGCTGATCTGGGGAATATTTTCAATGCGGCAAACGCCGTCTACAAGCAAAGCAGCGGGAATGATAGCCACAGCGGCATTCTTCGCGCCGCTGATATCGATGGTGCCATATAGTGGTTTTCCACCGGTGATCACATATTTTGTCAATGTTAAAACCCTCTATATCCAAGACCCCGTAAGGTCTGGCCAATCTACCGCAGACTCCCGAAAAAAACGCCGGACAGGCGGGGAACCATGCGGCGAAGTTGTCGTCAAAAGAAAGATGGCAGGGTCAGTGTACCCAAATATCACATATAGTATAACACAACTTACGGGAAAAACAAGCACAAAATGCAAATTTTGAAAAATTTTTGGGTTTCACTCCCGGTTGAGCGCCCCGGTCAGGGCGTCCACCAGATAGAGAC
>CARXAY010000169.1 GCA_949093475.1 uncultured Oscillospiraceae bacterium | reverse complement strand
GTGAAAAACGGGGACTGGGCTACCTCCTTTGCGCTGGCAGCCGCCAAGCCTTTGGGGCAGAATCCCCGTCAGGTGGCTCAGACCCTTATGGACACGTTGGATCTGACAGCCAGCTACTTTTCCAAGGTGGAGGTGGCTGGGCCGGGATTTTTGAACTTTACTTTGGGCGACAAATGGTTCGGTGAGGTGCTCTCCGCCATTGAACGTGAGGGCGCTGCTTACGGACAGAGCGACGAAGGGAAGGGCCAGAAGGTGATGGTGGAGTTTGTCTCCGCCAATCCCACCGGCCCGATGCACATGGGCAACGCCCGGGGTGGCGTGCTGGGCGATGCCATCGCCGCCATTTTGGAGCGGCTGGGCTATGACGTGTGGCGGGAATTCTATGTCAACGACGCAGGCAATCAGATCCATAAGTTTGCCATGTCCATCGACGCGCGGTATCGCCAACTGATCTTGGGGGAGGACGCGGTAGAGTTCCCAGAGGACGGCTACAAGGGCGAGGACATTGTGGAGCTGGCTAAGGGTTTTCGTAGGGAATATGGCGACGGCTGGCTGGACAAGCCGGAAGAGGAGCGGCAAGAGGCCTTGGCTGCTTATGGTCTGAAGGTGAACCTTCCCAAGATGAAGGAGGATCTGGGCCGTTATCATATTGTGTATGACGAATGGTTCTTGGAATCCACCCTTCACGCCTCCGGTGCAGTGGCGCAGACAGTGAAGGAACTGGAAGACAAGGGCTGGACGTATGAAAAGGACGGAGCACTGTGGCTCAACACCACCGCTTTGCTGAAGGAGAAGTATCTGCGGGAGGGTAAAAGTCAGGAGCAGGTGGACAAGCTGGACTTGAAGGATGACGTGCTTCGCCGGGCCAATGGGTTTTACACCTATTTTGCCGCAGATATTGCCTACCACAAGAACAAACTGCTGGATCGGGGGTTTGACACCGCCATCAATGTGTGGGGTGCAGACCATCACGGTCATGTGGCACGGCTCCAAGCGGCGCTGGACGGCCTTGGACTGGACGGCTCTCACCGGCTGGTCATTGTGCTGATGCAGTTGGTCAATCTTCTTCAGGACGGCAAGCCGGTGCGGATGTCCAAGCGTTCGGGGAAGGCCATTGCATTGCACGATCTGCTGGACGAGGTGAACGTGGACGCCGCCCGCTTTTTCTTCAACAATACCAAACCCACCAGCCCGCTGGACTTTGATCTGGGACTGGCTGTGCGGCAGGACAGCGAGAACCCGGTCTACTATGTCCAATACGCCCACGCCCGTATCTGCTCCCTCATTGCCAAAATGGCCGCAGAGGAGGGGCTTGTGATCCCGGCGGCGGCGCAGGTAGACACCTCCAAACTCCAGAGTGTGGAGGAGGTCGCCCTCATCAAGACGCTGGCGCGCTTCCCGGATGAGATCCGCGTGGCGGCCCGGAACTATGATCCCTCCCAGCTCAACCACTACCTGATCGCGCTGGCGGGCGACTTCCACCGCTTCTATAATGCCCAGCGCATCAAAGGAGAGACAGAAGATGTGGCCTTGGCGCGGCTCAAGCTGGCCGACGCCACCCGCAGCGTCATCGCCAACGGCATGGGTCTCTTGGGTGTCGCTGCACCGGAGAAGATGTGATGGAAACCATTGACCGTAATACATGGCCGCGAGAGGAGCATTACCGCTTTTTCGCGTCTATGTCCCACCCTTTTTACAGCCTGACCTTTCCGGTGAACGTAACAGCGCTTCGGCACTATATCAAGGAAAAGGGGTTGTCCTTTTACGTCGCTATGGTCTTTTTGGTGACGAAGGCTATGGAGGATATAAAGGAATTCCGGCTTCGGGATCGGGAAGGGGTCATTGTTCGGCACGAACGGCTGATCCCCAGCTTTACCGATTTGAAGCCGGGCAGTGAGCTGTTTCAGATCATCACCATAGAGACAGGAGAGGACTTGGCGGATTTCTGCGCCCGCGCCAAGGCACAAGCCGCCGGACAGTCGGAGTTCTTGACAGCCGGGCCATGGGACGAGGATCAACTGGTGTATTTTAGCTGCCTGCCGTGGTTTCCTCTTACCGCCGTGACCAACGAGAGGGACGTCGATCCCAGTGATACCATTCCGCGGGTCACTTGGGGTCGATGGGTAGAACGGGATGGCCAGACTATGCTCAGCCTGAGCATGGAGCTGAACCACCGTCTGCTGGATGGGTATCATGTGGGGCAGTTTTACGCGGCCCTCAATGCCAGAATGGAGGCACTGTGACCTCGCCAACCAACTGATTGAACAGGAATTGCCAGAGACGTAAAGCGAGGTGGTATGCGTGAAGCGCTGTATTGCGGTATGCGGGATCGTCCATCCATAAAACACCTTAGGAGGTTTTACGATGATCCCGCAATGGAAAATCTACCCCCGTTCTCAGGGGCATAGTACGGTCTATCTGAAAAATGTGGTGACTGACCCGTCCATTGAGGTGGGGGAGTACACCATTTACGATGATTTTGTCCGCGATCCGAGAGATTTTCAACGAAACAACGTACTCTACCACTACCCAATCAACCACGAGCGGCTTGTCATTGGAAAGTTCTGTTCTATTGCCTGCGGTGCAAAGTTTTTGTTTAACAGTGCCAACCACACCTTGGGCAGTTTGTCCACCTACATTTTTCCTGTTCTCTTTGAAGAGTGGGGACTTCCGGTGGAGGACATTCCCAAAGCATGGGACAATAAGGGCGATATCGTGATCGGCAATGACGTTTGGATCGGCTACGAGGCAATCGTGATGGCCGGCGTTACTATCGGAGACGGGGCTATCATCGGCACCCGGGCGGTAGTCACTAAGGATGTTCCCCCCTATACCATTGTCGGCGGAGTACCTGCGAAACCGATTCGCAAGCGGTTTGACGACGAGACGATCAAACGGCTGCTTGCCCTCAAGTGGTGGGATTGGCCGGTCGAGAAGATACACCGGAATTTGGAAAACATTCAGTCAGGAAACTTAGAAAAGCTGACAACAGATACGTGAAAAATTGGCGCGGGAGATCATCCCGCGCCGTCCTTTTATGCCAATTTGAGGATTTCCCGTTTGAGCCGGGCAATGATGCGCTTTTCCAGCCGGGAGATATAAGACTGGGAGATGCCCAGCAGGTCAGCTACCTCCTTTTGGGTGCGTTCCCGCTTGCCGTCCAGACCGAAGCGGAGAGTAATGATGGTCTGCTCCCGCGGGGACAGCTTTTTGAGGGCGGCAGAGAGAAGCTGACGGTCTACATCGTCCTCTAAAGGCTTCATCACCATATCTCCGTCTGTGCCAAGAATGTCCTCAATGCGTAGCTCGTTGCCGTCGTAGTCGGTGTTCAAGGGTTCATCAAAGGAAACCTCGCTTTTCAGAGAGGAGATTTTCCGCAAATGCATCAAGATCTCATTTTCAATGCACCGGCTGGCATAAGTGGCCAGTTTGATGTTTTTGTCGGGGCGGAACGTGCCCACGGCTTTGATGAGACCGATCGTGCCGATGGAGATCAGATCCTCGATGCCCACGCCGGTGTTTTCAAAACGGCGGGCAATGTAGACGACCAAGCGCAGATTGTGTTCGATCAGTGCGCTTTGAACTGCTTCCTCATCCAAACGAGCCAGTAATTTGGCTTCTTCTTCCCGGGAAAAAGGGGCGGGGAGAGTGTCGCTGCCGCCGATATACATGATC
>CARXAY010000168.1 GCA_949093475.1 uncultured Oscillospiraceae bacterium | reverse complement strand
AAATTCCAGATTCTTTAGTACAATAAAATCTAAGTATCATTATATCAAATTTTGGCGCAAGTGCAAGGGGTTTTTATCATGCGGTTTGCCATTTTGACCTTGGGATGCAAGGTGAATCAATACGAATCTCAGGCGTTGGAGCAGGCGGGGGTGTTACGGGGACACGAGCTTTGCGGCGCGGACGACCCCGGTCATTTGGACGCGTACATCGTCAACACCTGCACCGTCACGGCGGTGAGCGACCAGAAAAACCGCCAGCTCATCCGCCGCCTGCGCCGGGAGCATCCCGACGGGTTGTTGGCGGTGTGCGGCTGCTTTCCCCAGACCCACCCCGGCGCGGCGGAGGAGCTGGGGGCAGACTTGGTTTGCGGCACAGGCGACCGCAACGGCTTCTGGGCCGCGCTGGAGGGAGTTCTGGCAGAGGAGAAGGGCCGCATCATCACCCATGTGGACAACGCCCTGAAGCGGCGGGAATTTGAGGAGCTGCCTGCGGGAGGCTTGTCCGGGCGCACCCGCGCGCTTTTGAAGGTGGAGGACGGGTGCTGCAACTTCTGCTCCTACTGCATCATCCCCTACGCTCGCGGCCCGGTGCGCTCCCTGCCGCTGGAAAAGGCGGCGGCGCAGGCCGCAAAGCTGGCGGCGGAGGGATTTTTGGAAATGGTGGTCAACGGCATCGAGATCTCCTCTTGGGGTCTCGACCTCCCCGGCAAGCCCACCCTCATCGACCTGCTGGAGGCCCTCTCCCGCGCCGCGCCCCATGTGCGCCTGCGGCTGGGCAGCTTAGAGCCGCGCACCATTGACGAGGACTTTTGCCGCCGCTCCGCCGCCCTGCCCAATTTGTGCCCCCACTTTCATCTGTCCCTCCAGTCAGGGTGCGACAAAACCCTGAAAGCCATGAACCGCAAGTACGACAGCGCCCGGTATTTCCGCTCGGTGGAGCTGCTGCGGGAATCTTTCGACGACCCCGGTATCACCACCGACCTGATCGTGGGCTTTCCCGGCGAAACTGAGGAGGATTTTCAGAAAAGTCTGGCTTTTGTGGAGAAATGCGCCTTTTCCGCCCTCCACATCTTCCCCTACTCCCGCCGCCCCGGCACACCGGCGGACAAGCTGCCCGGCCAAGTTCTCCATGCAGAGAAGAAGCGCCGGGCCGCCGCGGCGGCGCAGGTGGCGGAGGGGCTGCGGCTTTCCTATTGGCAGCGGCAGGTGGGCAAAACCTTCCCCGTCCTCTTCGAGGAGGAGAAGGACGGCCTCTGGCAGGGCCACGCCCCCAACTATGTGGCGGTGCGCGCCAAGGGAGAAACCCTCCACAATCAGGTGCGGCAGGTACATATCACCGGCGCGGGCAAGGAGAGCCTTTTGGGGGAGATCGTAAGGTAAAGCACAAAAAGAGAAGGGCTTGCATGAAGCAAGCCCTTCTTTTTGTTCAAGTTTTTACGCCGCCTTGAGGGAAGCGGACGCCTTGTAGTAGAAGATGATCTCCAAAATCAGCGCCGCCACGCTCACGATCCCGGCAACCACACCCACAATGCCCACCAGCGTGCCCAGAACAGGTATCCAGCCGGTCAGGGTGGAGAGGATGGACACCGCGTTGCAGACGCCCACCAACTTCCAAATGAGGTCGGCGCGGGCCGCCTGCTCTGTGTCGCCCTTTTCCGCCAGCAGCGCGCCGGCGGCGGTGCAGATGAAGTAAGCGGACAGGAAACCCAGCACCTCGGAGACGATGTCCACCAGCCCCGCGATCACCCCCTCCTCCGGGAGAAAGGCGGAGACAATGCCCAGCACCAGCGAGACAAGGGCGATATAGAAGGCATTCTGGAAGTTGGGGTGGGCGGTGCGGGCGGCATACGGGCCGTAGATCGCCAGCACCAGTCCCGCAATGACCATAAAGGGCGCGGCCACCCAGCCGATAATGGGGATGATCATGGCCACAACAGCAGCCAGCGCGAGGATCACGGACAGGAACAGAAACCAGAGGCCCTTTCCTGCCACAGCAAAACGTTCGTTCATAATAAGTACTTCCTTTCTGAATTGGATTCTTGAACAGCCTATGTGGGAGGAAGGGGTTTTAATCCTTCTTTTCGTCCAGCACATGGACGTTCAGGTGGTCATAGGTCATCTCTATGCCCGCCTTGTCAAAGGCGGCCTTGATGCCCTCGTTGAGGTCATAGAACACGTCCCAGTAGTCCGCCGCGGCGCACCATGCCCGGACGTGGTACTCGATGGCGCTTGCGCCGAAGTTGGCAACCCGGGCCAGCGGCGCGGGGGTAGCGAGGGTCTTGGGATGCTGTCCAATTACATCGAGTATTGTCGTTTTGACCTTTTCCACCGGGGAATCGTAGGACGCGGAGATGGTCAGCTCCACCCTTCTTGTTTCCTCCCCGGTGATGTTCACTAACTTGGCCTCGGACACGGCCTTATTGGTGAGGTAGACCACCCGGTTATCGGGGGTGAGCAGCTTGGTGTAGACCAAGGTGATGTCCTGAACCTTGCCCACCGTGCCGTCGGCCTCGACGGTGTCCCCCACTTGGAAGGGCTTGGCCCACAGGAGCATCATGCCCCCCGCCAGATTGCTCAAGATCCCCTGAACCGCCAGTGAAAGAGCCAACCCGGCGATAGACAGCACCGCCAAAAGGGAGGTGACGGGAATGTTGACCGAGTCGGCCACGATGAGGATGGAGACAAAGACAAGCAGAATATGAACCAGCGACTTGATGACGGTATGCAGGCTGCGATCCAACCGGCTGCGCTTCAAAAAACGGTTCAGCGCCGCCATCAAAAGGCGGCTCACCAGCACGCAGCCCACGATCAACGCCAGCACTCTGACGACGCTCCACAGGCTCAGGCTGCTGAAAAATCCCTCCAGCGCGGAGATCGTCTCCTGCGCGGTATCTCCCGCTGCAGTGTCCACGGGCACGGCTGCTCCCTCCTTTCGGAGAACATCTCTTTGTAAAAAGTCCGCCAGCCGGGGTTTGGCTGGCGGACTTTGGTTTGCTTCTCGCGGGAGGATTACTGCTCCACGTCGATGACAACGCCGGAACCCACGGTACGGCCACCCTCACGGATAGCGAAACGCAGGCCCTTCTCAATGGCGATGGGGGTGATCAGCTCCACCTTCATGTCCACGTTATCGCCGGGCATGCACATCTCGGTGCCCTCGGGCAGAGTGATGACGCCGGTAACGTCGGTGGTACGGAAGTAGAACTGAGGACGATAGTTGTTGAAGAAGGGGGTGTGACGGCCGCCCTCGTCCTTGCTCAGGACGTACACCTGACCGGTGAACTTGGTCAGGGGGTGGATAGAGCCGGGCTTGCAGAGAACCTGGCCGCGCTCGATGTCGGTCTTGGCAACACCACGGAGCAGGCAGCCCGCGTTATCGCCGGCCTCGACGAAGTCCAGAGTCTTGTGGAACATCTCCATGGAGGTGACAACGGTCTTCTTGCGCTCCTCGGTGAGGCCGATGATCTCCACTTCCTCGCCGGCCTTCAGCTGGCCGCGCTCCACACGGCCGGTGGCGACGGTGCCGCGGCCGGAGATGGTGAACACGTCCTCGACGGGCATCAGGAAGGGCAGGGAGTCATCGCGGGGAGGAGTGGGGATATAGCTGTCAACCGCGTCCATCAGCTCCTTGATGCAGGCGAAGTCGGGATCATCGGGGTTGTTGGACTCGTTGGTCAGGGCGTTCAGAGCAGGACCCTTGATG
>CARXAY010000167.1 GCA_949093475.1 uncultured Oscillospiraceae bacterium | reverse complement strand
GGGGTGTAGGGGCGGGTGCAGTGGGCCTCGAGGTAGGCCAGCGTTTTGCCGTCCACCGGGAAAATGCCGTTCTTTGCCCCAGCTTCAATGGCCATGTTGCAGATGGTGAAGCGGTCGTCCATCTCCAGAGAGGAAACGCCGCTGCCCGTGAACTCCAGAGATTGGTAAAGCGCGCCGTCCACCCCGATCAGACCGATGAGGTGGAGGATCACGTCCTTGCCGGAGACGAAGGGGGGAAGCTGGCCCGTCAGCTCCACCTTGATGGCGGGCGGGACTTTGAACCACAGCCGCCCGGTGGCCATGCCTGCGGCCATATCGGTCGAGCCGACGCCGGTGGAGAACGCGCCCAGCGCGCCGTAAGTACAGGTGTGGGAGTCCGCGCCCACGATCACCTCGCCGGGGGCGGCCAGACCCTTTTCCGGGATGAGGGCGTGTTCCACACCCACCTGACCCACGTCAAAGAAGTTGGTGATGGAGAACCGGTTGGCAAAGTCCCGGGCCTTGGCGCACAGCCGCGCGGCCTGAATGTCCTTGCAGGGAGTGTAGTGATCCAGAACGATGGCGATCTTGTCCTTGTCAAAGACCTCTGTCAGCCCCGCCTTGTCAAACTCAGTGATGGCAACCGGGGTGGTGATGTCGTTGCCCAGCACCAGATCCAGCTTGCCCTCGATGAGCTGACCTTCTTGGACGCTGGGAAGTCCGGCGGCACGGGCCAAAATTTTTTGGGTCATGGTCATTGCCATAAGATGACCTCCTTGGGGTAAAATGTATTTACCATTTTAGCACAGGTTTTTGGAAAAAACCATATCTGGAATAATTTTTCTTGGAGCGCCCACACTAACTTAGACGCACAGAAGGAAAGGAGCGGCGCTATGTTTTCGGAGCTTTGGGAGAAGGTGAGCGATGTGGGGGTGTTTACCGGCAGCGTCCGGGAGTGGATCTCCGGCATCTCCATTAACTCGGTCATCATCCTCATTATGATGATCTTTATGATCGTGGGCGCGGTGGACAAGCTGCGGGGGAACAAGCTGGGCTACGGTCAGGAGTTTGACGAGGGCTTCCGCGCCATGGGGCCTCTCGCCATCGCCATGGCGGGGGTGGTGGCCGCCGCGCCGGTGCTGGCGGCGGTGCTGGAGCCCATCATCGTGCCCTTTACCGCCTGCTGGGCGCGGACGGGGCCATGTTCGCCGGGACGCTGCTGGCCTGTGACATGGGGGGCTATCCCTTGGCCCAGCAGCTTGCCCAAACGGAGGCGGCAGCCAACTTCTCCGGGCTGGTTTTGGGGACGATGATGGGGGCGACGCTGGTGTTCACCATCCCGGTGGCCCTTTCCATCATCAAGCCGGAGGACAGGCCGTATCTGGGGGCGGGTACGCTGGCGGGCCTCATTACCATCCCCATCGGCTGTATCGCCGGGGGGCTTGCCATGGCAATGACCTCCTATCCCATGGACATTCTGGCCATTTTCCGCAACCTGATCCCGGTCATCCTCATCGCCGCAGTCATCGTATTGGGCCTGTGGTTTGCCCCGGCCAAAATGATCGCGGGGTTTAATCACTTTGGCGCGGGGGTCACCGCCGTCATCACGGTATTTACCGCCATCGCGGTGTTTCAGTATCAGACGGGCATCCGCTTTCCCCTCTTTAACCTGATGGTGGAGGCGGAGAGCGAGGGCGGTCTGGTGCCGCTGGAGGAAGGACTGCTGGTGTGCGGGCAGATCGCCGTGGTACTCATCGGCGCGTTTCCCATGGTGAAGTGGATCACCAAGACCTTTGGCAAGGCGCTGGGCAAGCTGGGCAAGGCGCTGGGCATGAACGAGAGCGGCTCGGCGGGGCTGGTGGCGACACTGGCCAACAACATCGCCATGTTTAACATTTTTGGGGAGATGAACGAGAAGGGAAAGCTCCTCAACGTGGCCTTCGCCGTGGGCGCGTCCTTTGTGTTTGGCGACCACTTGGGCTTTGTGGCAGGGGTCAACCAGCAGATGATCTTCCCCATGATCATCGGCAAGGTGGTGGCCGGGGTCACGGCGCTCATCTTGTGCAGTTGGCTGTCCCCCAAGCTCCTTTTGAAAATTCAGGACAGTAAGCGGGGAGGGAAGAACTGATGGAACTGACGCAGGAACAGCTTCGCTCGGTCATTGAACAGGTGCTGCGGGAGCTGGGGACGGGCGACGGCTTTCGCAAGGAGGCTGACCCTTCCGGGGTGCTGCTGGTGCATTCCGAAACGGTGCGGTGCGAGCCCTTCGAGGGAAGAAACGACGTGCGGGTAAAGGACGTGACCACCTTGGCGGAAGCGCCCCGCATCGCCGCGGGGGTGATGGAGGTGGAAAAGACCTCCTTTCCGTGGACACTGAGCTATGACGAGTTTGATATCGTTCTCTCCGGAACGCTGGAGATCAAGGTGGGAGAGCGGACTTACACCGGGCGAGCGGGGGATGTCTTTTATATCCCTAAGGGATCAAGCATCTCCTTTTCCTCTCCCGATCTGGCCCGGTATGTGTACGTCACCTATCCCGCAGACTGGAACATCTAAAACGCGGCCCTTCGGAAACCTCCGAAGGGCCGCGTTTTACGCTTTTAATACTTGTTCAGGGGGACAGAGCCGTCGTCGCCGCCCTTTTCGATGGTGCGCACCACCATGTCATAGCCGTAGTTGGCGTCCACTTGAATGTGGACGGTGTCGCCCACTTTACTCCCCAGCAGGGCTTTGCCCACAGGGGATTCCTTGCTGATGAGGCCGTGAAGGGCGTCCTGCCGAACGGTGGTGACCACCCGGAAGGTCTCCTCCGCGTCGTCCTCAGGGAGGTAGACGGTGATAAGATCGAACAACCCGGCGGCGTCGGGGGGCGCGGCGTCGTCCACCACGACAGCGGTTTTGATCATGTTCTCCAAAAAACGGATGCGGCCCTCGTTGCGGTTTTTCTCCTGTTTGGCGGCCTTGTACTCAAAGTTTTCGCTGAGGTCGCCAAAGCCGCGAGCCACCTTCACCGCCTCTAAAAGCTGGGGACGCAGAACGATACGGCGGTGATCCAGCTCCTGACGCATCAGCTCCAGATCCTTGGAGGTCAGCTCGTTGTGCATGATTGGAAAGCCTCCCTCAGCGGATCAGATGGCGGGGGCACTTCTCCTCGCACAGCTCGCAGTTGGTACACTTGTTATAGTCGATCTTGGCCAAGAACTGCTCCACGGTGATCGCACCCTCGGGGCAGGTCTTTTCGCAGATGCCGCAGCCCAGACAGCCAATGTCGCACACCTGACGCACGAAAACGCCTTTCCGCTTGCTGGAGCAGAGGATGGAGACGTGGGGGTCGGCGGGCACAAGGGAGATGATCCCCCGGGGACAGGTGGCAATACATTTTCCGCAGGCCTTGCACTTTTCCTTATCCACCACTGCGATCCCTTCCACGATGTGGATTGCGTCAAAGGGACACGCCTTCACGCAGGAGCCGTAGCCAAGGCACCCATAATCGCAGCCCTTCGGCCCGGTATCCTGCATCATGCTGGCCATGGTACAGTCCTGGATGCCATAATATGCATACTCATCCTGCGCCTTTTCACAGGTTCCACCACATTTTACAAATGCGGTTTGGCGCGCCTGGTCTCCGGCCGCCTGACCCATGATGTCGCCGATCTGTGCCGCCACCGGGGCGCCGCCCACCGGACAGGCGCCGACTTCTGCTTCACCTTTGACAATGGCCGCAGCCAGTCCGGAACATCCCGCGT
>CARXAY010000166.1 GCA_949093475.1 uncultured Oscillospiraceae bacterium | reverse complement strand
ACTATACACCACCGATTTATTTTGCACTTCCCACCTCGCCGAAGCTTGACCTGATTCCCACTGCTCTCGACGTGGTTCGCAACTTCTCACTGCAATTTTTCTGACGTAATTCCCTCTAAATCATTACAATTCGACAGCGTTAGACAAAGCAATAAGGGAGGCGCTAAAAAGCGCTCCTTTATTGGCGTGCATACTAGGAGGCTGTAGAAGTCGGCATACCAAGCTGAATGAGCATGGCTTTGTTGACGGCTTGCATCGACGCTTGGTCGTTGCGAAGCGTACCAGCGTAGCTTGTGACGATAGTCTTATCAATTGTGAGAATTTGCTCACACAGAGCGATACCGGGTTTCAGCCCCTCCACGTCAAGCAAAACATGGGTGGGCAGAAACTTCTTGTTGATGTTGGAAGTGAGCGGAACAACGGTGATGACAGGAGAGAATCTGTTGTTGGTCTCATTGGACACAACGAGGACAAGGCGAGTACCGCACTGGCGGTGAGAGCCCGGCTCGGCGGTGAGCTGAGCAAAGAAGATGTCACCACGATGATAGACAGAGTTGGTGTTGTACATAAATTAGACCTCCGCAATTGAATTTGCCAGCGCAATCTTCGGAGGTGCAAAAAGACACACTTTGAGAGCAGCTAGCCTTCAAAGTGTGTCAAGCACAAGTATTAACTTGATGCCAAGTATAGCAGCGGGGCTTAAAGCTGTCAACCAAACTTCGAAATCTCTGATTCGTCATTTTAATGGTATTCAACATAAAACTTTGTTTAATTTGTATATCTCTCTTGTACTGCAATGGTTTGAGATGAATTGTGTCTCAAAAAGCCAAATATGGCAAAATAAGGAAGCGAGGGTCGTGCGTAACATAATTCACCTGCATAAGCCAGCGGCATTTTTCTCCCTATTTTTGCTTTGCGGCAACGGCACGGCACATATATAGGGTAATACTGCAAGAGGTCAACTGGCGGATGCGGAGTATTTACAAAGGAGGCGTCCATTATGGCGTCAAGTAAGAAAACCAAGTCCTACCGCAGTGTACATGTGACAATCAACAATCCCAGCATCTCTCCTGACCAAGCGGCGGAAACAGCCCAGTCTTTCAAATCGCTGACCTATTGTGTCTTGGGGCTGGAAGTTTCCCCCTCCGGCACACCTCATCTCCACATCCATCTTTACTTTCGAAGCAGCGTGCAAGAGTCCACCTTGAAGAAGAGGTTTCCCGGCGCTCATATTGAGCGAGCCAAGGGTACTCCGCAGGAAAATCGTGACTACATCCAAAAGACCGGCAAGCACAGCAAATCAGTCAAGGCCAAGACCGTCGTACCGGGCAGCTTCCGAGAAATCGGAACTTGCCCAGAGCGGCCCAAGCCCTCCAGCAAGAAGTCCAACGCACCGACCAAAAGCCAAGGTGTCCTGGAACTGATTGAGGCAGGAAAAAGCAACTGGCAAATTTTCAAGGAGTACCCCGGCTTTTTCCGTCAACAAAGGGAAGTCAGCCAAGCTCGAACCGCATGGTTTCGGGAACGCTCTATTAAGCGCAGCGCTCCGCCAGAGGTCACTTATCTCTATGGACCGCCGGGCAGCGGCAAAACCCAGTTTGTTTGGAAATCACACAAGGAGCGGGACATCTACCTCGTCACCGATTACCTCAATCCCTATGACGGCTACCACGGTGAGCCGGTCATCCTCTTCGATATGTTCCAAGACCTGCCCAAAGAATTTTCTCTGGGGGACTTGGTTCGAGTGCTTGGTCCACATGGCGTTCAACTCCCTGCACGGGGGCAAAATCTCTGGGCCTGTTTCACCAAGGTCTACTTTACTTCCTGCTCTTTCCCCACCGAGGTTTTTGCGGGGAAGAACGGCCCTACCTTGGACAGCTTCCTGCTCCGCATCAACAATGTGATTCAAATGGAAGCAGGCGTTCCGACGAATCTTGGCTCGGGTATCGAATGCAAAGAGACGATGGGGAGACAGGACTCGCCTTTAATCTTGGGCGGTTGCGTTCTCTCCGCCGATGTTTCTGCAGTTGCGTGATGATTCTACAATTTACAAAAGTGAAAGGGGACAATTAAATATGGTACTGGAAAATACAACTAACGATGTGTACTTGAATGCTCTCATTGAGCAATATGGTTTTTCACTGACGGTACAGGATGTAGCAGAGATTCTCCAAGTCAGCACCGGTGTCGTTTACAGACTTATGAACACGAAACAACTGCCTGCCACTACAATCGGTCGGCAAAAGCGCATTGACACCAAGGGCTTCGCAACTTGGTTTGCCAATCGAGTAAGACGAGCTGCTTGAAAAAAAGGGAGGTCCAGACCATGGGCCTCTCTTATTTTTTTGAAAGATAACCTGACAATAGCATGACACGCTTCGAATCGCTCGCCAATTCCCACCGCCCAGCGGCAAAAAAGAAAACCGCAAAGTCTTGCATATCAAGGCTTTGCGGTCGTGGAGCAGGTGAAGGGAATCGAACCCTCGTGTTCAGCTTGGGAAGCTGACATTCTACCATTGAACTACACCTGCAAATTCAATTGAGCTTAGATATGATACCATATCCTCGCGCCGATTTCAAGCCCCATTTTTTCGCCGGGAGGAAAAAGAGGGACGGCCCATTGGGCCGTCCCTTCGCCGTGCTTTTTTACGCGACCGTCAGCTCGCCGTTCTTCACGTCCAGCGTCAGCTTCTGACCCGGCGTCACCGCGTCGGCGATGATCTTCTTGGAGATCAGCGTTTCCACCGTGTGCTGGAGATAGCGGCGCAGAGGCCGCGCGCCATAGTGGGGGTCGTAGGCAGCCTCCAGAATGAACGCCTTGGCCTCGTCGGTGGCGGTGACCGACAGCTCCTTGTCCGCCAGACGCTCGTTCAGCCCCGCCAGCTGCAGATCCACGATGTGGTTCAAATTGTCCTTGGACAGGGGCTTGAAGGACACGATCTCGTCCAGACGGTTCAGAAATTCCGGGCGGAACGCCTGCTTCAAGAGGGCGTTGACCTGCTCCTGCGCCTCGGAGGTGATGTTCCCCTGCGCGTCCATCCCCTCCAGAAGATACTGGCTGCCAAGGTTGGAGGTGAGGATGATGACGGTGTTCTTAAAGTCCACCGTCCGGCCCTGAGAGTCGGTGACCCGCCCGTCGTCCAGCACTTGGAGCAGGACGTTGAACACGTCGGGGTGGGCCTTTTCCACCTCGTCAAAGAGGATGACCGAATAGGGCTGCCGCCGCACCGCCTCGGTGAGCTGTCCCCCCTCCTCGTAGCCCACATATCCGGGAGGCGCGCCGATGAGGCGGGACACGGAAAACTTCTCCATATACTCGCTCATGTCGATGCGAACCATGTTTTTCTCGCTGTCAAAGAGCGCCCCCGCCAGCGTCTTGGCAAGCTCGGTCTTGCCCACGCCCGTTGGGCCGAGGAACAGGAAAGAGCCAATGGGCTTATCCGGGTCGGCGATGCCCGCGCGGCTTCGCAAAATGGCCTCGCTCACCAGCCGCACCGCGTCGTCCTGACCCACCACCCGCTCATGGAGGATATCCTCCAAATGCAGGAGCTTCTCCCGCTCCCCTTCCATGCGCCGGGCCACAGGGATGCCCGTCCACCGCTCCACGATGCGGGCGATCTCCTCCTCGGTGACCTTGTCCCGGAGCAGATTGTCCTCCTTGGATTGGGCCGTCAGGGTCTCCTGCTCCTCAAGCTGCTTTTTTAGCTCGGGGATAGTGCCGTACTGC
>CARXAY010000165.1 GCA_949093475.1 uncultured Oscillospiraceae bacterium | reverse complement strand
GAGCATCCCGTGCCTCTGGAGAGCCTTCAGGACGTTTTTTCAGTGGAGGAGCTGGGGGAGTTTTGCACCAAGGTGGGCGAGGCGCTGGAGGACGTGGAGCTGGACGTTGAGCCAAAGGTGGACGGCCTTTCGGTGGCCTTGGAGTACGAAAACGGCGTGTTCGTCCGGGGAGCCACCCGGGGCGACGGCCGGGTGGGGGAGGATGTGACCGAGAACCTGAAAACCATCCGCGCCATCCCCATGAAGCTGCCCGAGGCCCTGCCCAGACTCATTGTCCGGGGCGAGGTCTATATGCCCAAAAAGGTCTTTCACGCCCTGAACGCCGCCCGGGAGGAGAAGGGACAGGCGCTTTTTGCCAACCCCCGCAACGCGGCGGCAGGGTCTCTCCGGCAGTTAGACCCGAAGATCGCCGCAGCGCGCAAGCTGAGCATTTTGGTGTTCAACATCCAACTGGCGGAGGGGAAGGATTTCGAGACCCACACCGGGACGCTGGAATACCTGAAATCCCAGCGCTTCCGCGTCATTCCCTACACCCTGTGCAAAACAGCGGAGGAGTGCGCCGGAGAGATCGCGCGCATCGGCGACAGCCGGGAAAGCTACGACTTCGACATCGACGGCGCGGTGGTAAAGGTGAACCGCCTGCGCGACCGGGAAACGCTGGGCAGCACGGCAAAATTCCCCCGGTGGGCGGCGGCCTACAAGTACCCGCCGGAGGAAAAACCCACCAAAGTGAAGGAGATCGTGGTTCAGGTGGGGCGCACCGGCGTGTTGACCCCCAAAGCGGTGGTTGAGCCGGTGCGGCTGGCGGGGACGACGGTACAGAATGTCACCCTCCACAATCAGGACTACATCACCGAAAAGGATATCCGCGTCGGCGACACGGTTTTGGTGCGAAAGGCTGGGGAGATCATCCCGGAAGTGGTGGAGGTCTTGAAGAACAAGCGCCCAGCGGGGACGCAGCCCTACACCCTGCCCACGACCTGCCCCGTCTGCGGGGCGGCGGTGGAACGGGACGAGGACGGCGCCCATTACCGCTGCACCGGGGCGGAGTGTCCCGCCCAGCTTCTCCGCACCATCAGCCACTTCGCCAGCCGGGACGCCATGGACATCGAGGGCCTTGGCGAAGCGGTGGTGGAGGCGCTGATCAACGCCGGACTGATCCGCACCCCCGGCGACCTCTATTTTCTCAAGGCGGCGGACGTGGCCAAGCTGGAACGGATGGGGAAAAAATCGGCGGAGAATCTGACCGCGGCCATTGAAAAGTCCAAGGGGCAAGACCTGTCCCGCCTGCTCTATGCCTTTGGCATCCGTCAGGTGGGCGCGAAAGCGGGGAAGATCTTGGCGGCGCGGTTTGGCTCGCTGGATGCGCTGGCCGCAGCCAGCGAGGAGGAGCTGACCGCTGTAGAGGACGTGGGGGAGATCACAGCCCATTCCCTGCGGGAGTGGCTGGAAAGCCCCCAATCCCGGCATTTGATCGAACGCCTCCGGGAGGCGGGGGTAAACTTTGAGACCACCCTTGCCCCTGTGGGCGACGCGCTGGCCGGAGAGACCTTCGTGCTGACGGGGGAGCTGTCCCGCTTTACCCGCAAGGAGGCCACCGAACGGCTGGAAGCCCTGGGCGCGAAGGTGTCCGGCTCGGTGTCCAAGAAAACCTCTTATGTGGTGGCGGGGGAAGCGGCCGGGAGCAAGCTCCAAAAGGCCAACGAGCTGGGCGTCCCGGTACTCAGCGAGGAGGATCTGGTGGCTCTGCTGGCCAAGCACGAAGGGCGGTAACAGATGAAGCGGGGAAAACGGATCGCCCTGTGGACGGGCATTCTTCTGGCGGTGGCAGCAGCCATATTTGGCGCTGCTGCGCAGTCAGGGGCTCTTGCTGTGGTTCAACGAGGCGCGGCCTGCCCGCTGGGAGGTTTGGGGCGTTGATGTGTCCTCCTATCAGGGAGAGGTGGACTGGGCGGTTCTGCGGGAGCAGGGGGTGGATTTTGCCTTTTGCAAGGCCACCGAGGGCAGCGGAACAGTCGATCCCTGCTTCCCAAAGAACTGGGAGAACGCCCAAAATGCCGGAGTGTTGGTGGGCGCCTATCACTTTTTCAGCTATGACTCTCCGGGGGAGATGCAGGCGGAGAACTTCATTACCCAAGTCCCGGTGACGACGGGTGCGCTGCCCCCGGTGGTGGACATCGAATTCTACGGCGGCAAGGCCCAAAACCCGCCGGACAGGGAGACGGTTGAGGAGATATTAAGCCCCTTGCTGGAGCGGTTGGAGAGCCACTACGGGCAGAAGCCTATTCTCTATGCCACCTACCGTACTTACAAGCTCTATCTTCAAGGGAGCTATGAGGACTATCCCCTGTGGATCACCCGCCCGCTGTTTGCACCTATGGACAAGGATTGGAGTTTTTGGCAGTATTCCCACTCCGCCCGGCTGCCGGGGTATCAGGGTACGGAGGAACACATCGACCTCAACGTGTTCCGGGGCAGTATTGAGGAGCTGAAAGCCCTGCGCGCTGCGATCAGCGAAGCCCCGGTGGAGGATACCCCCGCCCCTACGCAGACGGTCGAACCGACCCCTACGAAAGAACCCAGCGCAGAGGAGATTTTTGATACCCTGCGCGCAGACGCCTATCCGGGATTGGCGGAGTACGGGCTGGATCTGAACCAGATGGAGGAGGATCTGCACACCTATGTGGAGGCGCAGTCGGCCTTGGACGCATATCTGGCCTGCGGTGGGGAGGGCACGCCGGACTTTGCGGCCGCCAAGGAGCAGGCCGAAGCCGAACACTACAACGACTTTGTCTGGGGGATTCAGGACGCATATCAATATGGCTCTTGGGAGGAGGAAACCAAAAGCCGGGAGGTCGAGCTGGACAACCCCATCGACCTGTGGACGAAGAAATGGCTGTATCTGGACGGGACGACCATCGCCATGAATGTAGACGCCGCCACGGAACGGGATATCTGGCGTATGGAATGGGAAAACGCCTGTGATGTACTGGAGAAAAAGCTGGACGGTCAGGAGGAATGGAAGGAAACCGCCAAAACTGCCCGTGCGGCGCTGCTGGACTTTGCCCCGGAGTATGGAGACTGCGTGGGATTTTTGCAATTTTCCTGTGCCTTTTATCCAGAGTGGTGGCGTGAGAATCCGGAGGATCCAATCTCCAGAGGAACGGGGCTTTCTTTCGGGAGTGGATCAAACACGGCGGACTACTTTCGCCGTGAGACCCTGCTTCAGTGGCAGAAGTTAGGGGCAGAAGACGCCGCGTGGGTCTTTGAAGCATCAGGCTACGAAGGGGAGCTGACGCAGCGGTACGAACAGATCTACGGAAAAGATATTTCAGACTTTCAAACACTGGTAGAGGAGGCGCAGCAATGACCGAGCGGGAAAAGATGGTGTCCGGCGCGCTTTATAAGGCGGACGACGGGGAACTGACGGCCATGCGTCAGCGGGCGCGGCGGCTGACCCGTCAATTTAACGCCACCACCGAGGAGGAGACGGACAAGCGGCAGGCCCTTTTGCGGGAGCTGTTTGGCACGATTGGAAAAGGTTCGTTTATTGAGCCCACCTTCAAGTGCGACTACGGCAGCAACATCTATATCGGGGATCACTTTTATGCCAACTTTGACTGCGTGATCTTGGATGTCGCCCCGGTGCATATCGGCAGCCATGTGTTTTTTGCACCCCGAGTGAATCTCTACACCGCCGGGCATCCCATTGACGCCCAGACCCGCAACGAGGAG
>CARXAY010000164.1 GCA_949093475.1 uncultured Oscillospiraceae bacterium | reverse complement strand
GGCCCTTCTCTTGCACACCACTATATACGAATTGACCTGAAATGTCAACAGGAAATTCGATATTTTGGCTTTTAGCCGCCCATGGCGTTACTGGAAAGAGCAGCGCCAAAGCCCTCAGCGTCAGCGGGGATCCAGACCCACTTCGCTTTGCCGTTGGTCTCCATCTGCTCCAAAGTAAAATCAGCGTCAAAATCAGCCATGTCGTCCGTCGGCTCCAAGGACTCCATCGCGGTGGCCATAGCCTCCACCAGTGCGCCGACCAGCGCATCGGGATCGTTGGCCAGATCGGGGTTCTCAGTTGCCAAGGCGGTGAACGCATCGGTGACGGCGGTCTCCATGGCGTCGGCGGGGAAGGTGGAGACGTGGCAGGTCACGACAGCGGTGCGATCCTTGTCGCTCTGCTCCTTGACCTCGGCGGTGAAGGTGAGCTTGTTCATCATGGCGAGGAAAGCGTCCACCAGCCGCTGGCTGTCCGCGTCAGTGACCGTGCCAAGGGCGCTGAGCTGGTTGGTGAACTCGCTGGCCAGAGACTCATAAAGGCTGCCGTCCTCGCCCAGAAAATCAGCGCGTGCTTCGGCCTCACTGGGATATCCCAGCGCCTCAGTGATTGCAGCAGCGTCATCGCGAATGACGATGTCAAAGAGCGCCACTGCGACTTCATCGGGAGGGGCTACGTCGACCAGTTTGTTGTTGCTGCAGCCGGTCAATGCGCTAAGTACCAGAACAAGGGCCAGTGCCAGAGCGGGGATGCGTTTGGATAGTTTCATCTTACTTTCTCCTCCAAAAAATTGATTTTATCTCGGGAGACCTCAAAGGTCTTGCCCCGGAGATAACCAAGAGCGCCGGCATCCGTGGTAAAGGCAAATTCCAGCCGATAGGCCCAGAGAGCTTGGAAGGTGCGGCCATAGCGCCGGTTGAGCCTTCCATCGCCGTATTTGCCGTCTCCCAGTAAGGGATGCCCTGCGTGGGCCATCTGGGCGCGGATCTGGTGGGTGCGTCCGGTGAGCAGATGACACTCCACCAAGGAGAGGTCGTTTTTCACCGCCAAGGTACGGTATTCGGTTTGGGCTGTTTTGCCGCCGGGGACAGGGTGGTCACGCAAAAAGACCTGTTTTTTGTCCTCGTCCTTCCAAAGGTAACCTTCCAGCAGACCTTCCTTGGGAGAAAGAACGCCGGAAACCAGACAAAGATAGTACTTTTCGATTTCCCGATCCTTGATCTTCTGGTTCATTACCCGCAGGGCCTCTGCCGTTTTGGCGGCAATGACCAGCCCGCCGGTGTTTCGGTCGATGCGGTGGCAAAGGGCGGGGGTAAAGGATGCCTCGTCTTTGGGATCCCATTCCTTTTTTTGATAGAGGTACGCCTGAATATGGGTAATCAGCGTATTAACATACTCCTGTGCATCGGGATGGCAGAGCAAGCCGGGGCGTTTGTTGCAGATAATGATATTTTCGTCCTCATAAACAATGTCCAAAACAGGCTTGAACACGGATAAAAACGCGTTGTCCTCTCTGGGACGGTCAAAAAACTCGTCATTGATGTAAAGCTGAAGAAGGTCACCTTTGGTCAGGCGGTAGTCCCGCTGAGCGCCCTTTCCATTGACCTTGACCCGCTTGAGACGGATGTATTTCTGTGCCAGAGGAACGGGAAGCAGAGGAAGGGTCTTTCCCAGCCAGCGATCCAGCCGCTGGCCCGCATCGTTTTTGCCGACGATAAACTCCCGCATCTCTTCATCTCCTGACGGTCATGTAAGGGGCCCGCCGCAGGCGGGACGGCGCTCTTGCGCCGCAAATTGGCCGTTTGCGGCCAATTGCGCAGGGCGAGCTTTGCCCGCCCGAGCATCATAAAGTCCCACGGTTACCAAAAAGGAGAGACACCAAGGTGTCTCTCCTTTTTGGTGCGGATGGCGGGACTCGAACCCGCACGTCCATCCGGACACTAGCACCTCAAGCTAGCCAGTCTACCAGTTCCAGCACATCCGCATACAGTGCCCTCAAAAGGCACTTTGTTATTATAGCGGTTGAAAACAGGTTTGTCAACCGTCTTTTTTCTACCGCGGGAGAAGCAGGCCGTCCTTTGCTGCGGAACGAGGCGCAGCGCAGAGCAGATCAAAACGGTAGTAGTCGGCCAGACGAATGTCCAACAGCTCCAACGCACCTTGCAGCGTGATGAGCTGTTCCAGCCGTGTATCGGGCAGCGGAGCGGTCGGATCATCCACACATTCCGCCAGCACCAGCTGCTTGCTGCCCCGATCCAAGCAGAGGAGAGCCAGCTCCCGCACATCCAATTCGTCAAGGGAAGCACGGGGATGAACCGCAAGAAGGGTATAGTGCGCGTCCAAAAGGATGACATAGACGTTGCCAATGGCCGGAGGCGTTGAGCGGCGGGCCATCATCGCGGCCAGATCTGAAGGAGTGCGGAGAAAGGTGCGGGAAGGATTGAGGAGAAAATGATCCGTTTGGATCAGCACAGCGGGGATCAGTTTCAGGAAACGGGCAATTTTCGGGCCGACGCCGTAGATGGTGCAAAGCTCCTCTGCTGGCGCGTTCAGCACCTCCGGCAGAGACCCGAAGCGGTTCAAAAGGGCATGGGCCATAGGATTGACGTCCTGTCTCGGAACGGCGTAAAAAAGGAGCAGTTCCAGTACCTCGTGGTCAGAGAAACCGTCCAGACCGTTTGTGAGAAAGCGGCGGCGCATTCGGCTGCGGTGCCCGGCGTGGAGATGCTTTTGAGCCTGCACAGCGCTCACCGCCTTCTGGACTGTCCCGCCAGAGACAGGAGAAAGTAGAAGGCCAAGTAAAGGGTGATGGATGCGCCCGTGGAAGCCCCCAGATAATAAGAGGTAAACAGGCCGGCCAAGCCGCACCCGACTGCACCCAAAATGGCAAACAGATGATATTGCCGCACATTTTTGGCCAGATTTCGCGCGGCAGCGGCGGGGAGAACCAACAGGGAGTTGATCACCAGCAGACCCACCCAAGTCATGGACAGGGTAACAACCACAGCCACGGCGGCGGTGAACAGTCCTTCCTCCCATGCAACTTCGATCCCGCGGCTATGGGCCAGAACCGGGTGGACACTGGAGAGCAGGAGACGGTTAAAGGAAACGATCCATAAGACGACCACCAGCAAAAGGATCACGGCCAGCAGACCGATGGTGGCGGGATCGACGCTCAGAATATCGCCGATGAGATAAGAATTGAACTTGGTAAAGCTGCCGCCGTCAAAGGTGGCGGCAAAGATGCCCAGCGCCACAGCGGTGGAGGAAAAAACCCCGATCACAGTATCGTTTGCCAATGTGGTGCGGTGGCGCACCCAAGTGAACAGCGCGGAGAGGGCAATGGCAAATGCCACCGAGGCCGCTGTGGGATCGTCCATGCCGCAGAGTACGCCGATGGCCGCTCCGGTAAAGGCGCAGTGGCCTAAGGCGTCGGAGAAGAAGGACATCTTCTGCGTAACGACCATCGTAGAGAGCAGGCCGAACAGAGGGGTAATGACCAGCACAGCCAGCAGGGCGTTTTTCATAAAGAACATATGCCCCGGTGCGGCCCACTCAAAGGGAAGAAGCTCTATAAGCGCATACCAGAGATTCAAGGCTTTTCCTCCTTTCGGGGACGCAGATGAAAGACCTGTGCAAATTCCGGGCTTCCCATGACCTCTTGCGCCGTTCCGACTTTGAGGACTGTTTCTTTCATCAGCACGACCTTGTCAGCATAATCAGCCAAGTTGGAAAAGTCATGGGTGGAGAGCAAAATGGACAGGTCAAAGG
>CARXAY010000163.1 GCA_949093475.1 uncultured Oscillospiraceae bacterium | reverse complement strand
CTTTTGAAGCGGGTCTTCGAGGACACTCTGGCGGGGGCCCTGAACCTGCGCCGGGTGTCCGCCCCCCTCTTTGTCCAGGCCGCCACCGGCCTCAACGACGACCTCAACGGCGTGGAGCGGCCGGTGTCCTTTGACATCCCCGCCGCCGGGCGGGCCGCGCAGGTGGTTCACTCCTTGGCCAAGTGGAAGCGTCTGGCCCTGAAGCGCTACCAATTCTCGGTGGGGGAGGGGCTGTATACCGACATGAACGCCATCCGCCGGGACGAGCTGCCCGACAACCTCCACTCCATTTATGTGGATCAATGGGACTGGGAAAAGATCATTGCGCCCAGAGACCGGGACGAAGGCCATCTGCGCCAGACGGTGGAGAGCATCGTCAAGGTCGTTGCGGACACGCAGGCCACCCTCCGCTCGGTGTTCCCCCAGCTCACCGTCCTGCCCGCCATTCAGGGGGAGGTATCCTTCGTCACCACGCAGGAGCTGGAGGACAAGTGGCCTGAGCTGACCCCCAAGGAGCGGGAAAACGCCTATGTAAAGGATCATCCCATCACGTTTTTGATGGGCATCGGCGGTGCGCTGAAGTCGGGCAAACCCCATGACGGCCGCGCCCCCGACTACGACGACTGGTCGCTCAACGGCGACATTCTCCTGTGGAACGACGTGCTTCACTGCGCCTTCGAGCTTTCCTCCATGGGCATCCGCGTCAGCCCGGAATCGCTGGATCGGCAGTTGACGCTGGCCGGGTGCGACGACCGACGGGCGCTGCCCTTCCACAAGGCCCTTCTGGCGGGGGAGCTGCCCCTCACCATGGGCGGAGGCATCGGCCAGTCCCGGCTGTCCATGCTCCTGCTGGGCAAGGCCCATATCGGCGAGGTTCAGGCCAGCGTCTGGGACGAGACGACCCAAAACGTCTGCCGCGCGGCGGGTGTGGTTTTGCTGTAAAAAAGCAAATTCCCTCTTGCACATTGGGGGAAAGTACGGTATAATATCTGCCAGTGACCACCACCTGCCGGTGTGATGGAATTGGTAGACGTAGTGGACTCAAAATCCACCGCTGGCGACAGCGTGCCGGTTCGAGTCCGGCCACCGGCACCAACAAAGGGACGCCCAATTGGGCGTCCCTTTGTTTTTAGAAAAGTCCTCTTTGTCTTCCTTTTTACAGCATCGCCTCGGCGAAGCGGAGGAACAGGATCACCGCCTCCCGCTGGGACACGCCGCCATGGGGGTCAAAGGTGTTGTTCTCCACGTCAAACAGCGCCAGCGACGCGGTGTAGTTCACCTCGCCGAGATAAGCGATGGCGTCTTGGTCGGCGTAGAAGCCCGCGTAATTGCGCGTGTTCTCCCCCAAGTCCTCTGCCAAACGACACAGACACACCGCCAGCTCCTCCCGGGTAACCTCCCCTCCGTGCTCTGCGGTTAGGTATTCCTCCTTGGCTCGGAAGGTCGGCTTCGTGGAAAACACACCGTCCTCCAAATGACCGTGCACAAAGGCTTGGAAGTCCTCCACCAAGGATAAAAGCGCATCGGCGGTCAGTTCATTCTTGTCCATGGCCGCGTTGCCCAGTCCCAAGGACACCGCCCGGTCAAACTCGTCCGCCACCCAGCCCTCCTTGTAGATCAAGGGGTTGTAGAGCATAACGTTTTGACCGTTGTAGTTGGCCAAAGCCAGCCCACCGTAAAAGGGCTCTCCCCGCGAGCCTATATATGGAGTCATCTGCCCCTGCAGCACTGGCGGAATGGCCCAATTTCCATTCTGGTCAATGTACCCAAATTTCGTGCTTCCCGCATAGGACAGCCCTTCTCGGAAACCGTCAATGAACAGCGCCGAAAACAGCTTGTGCCCAGTTGTCAAATCATAGAGCACATCCTTATTTTTTCCTTTCACCACACAGCGGTTACCACTGACTTGAAATCCATAATCCGCGTGAAGTGCGACCCCGGAGGGGCTGATCAACCAATCATAATACTCCGTTTCAACTGCATACCATACGCCGTCCTCCTCGTTCCAGGTGTAGTCACGGAGAGGTCGTTTGGTGATCAGTTTGCCTTGGCTGTCCATCAATTGCGTTCCTCTTTGGGGCACTGTCACACAGTAGAGACCGCCACCCTCCTGCCCGTTGTAGGTATAGCCCTCCATCGGCTCGGTGAGCTGGTTGCCCTGAGGGTCGATAAAAAACAATCCTTCCGTCTTGGTGCTCACCACCGCCCTGCCGTTGTGGAAATCACCCGCTCCGTTGTAGGCGCAGGGAAGGGCCTCCTGGCCGCTGGTGTCAATATAACCCCAACCCGCATCGGTGTGAACGGCTGCGTAGCCCTCGGAAAAGTCACGGGCATCGTCATACTGAGAATTCTTGACAAGAACAATGTTGTCTTCACTCAGGAAGTTGCACCGTACTATGTTCTGATAATGGCCGGTCTCAGGGTTTTCCGCATAATCCGTTTTGCGAAACAGACAGAAGCCGTCCTGAAATCTCCGCTCGCTTGGCTCACCGTCCTGAATGCGGAGGATCACCTCTGCCCCGTCTTCCGTCAACATGCACGACTTTTCACCATGCTCCGTTATTAGTTCAGGAAAGGTGACACCGTTGACAAAACACTGGTTCCATTCTCCCCCGGATTCAAGGGGAACCTGATATTTTGACGGGATCGTCCAGAGCATTTGGCGGTTAAGATATCCCAGCTTCCCTGTTCTTGCATCCCGCTGTGGAATCAAGGACGCGTCGCCAAAGCTGGTCACTTCCGTGCGGTCATCGAAGAAGTCTTGTCCTTCTACCCAAACGCCTCCATTGCGGGCATTCAGGGCAAAGTGGCGTGTCTCGCTGCCTTCATTCTTACAAAACAAGATCCCACCACTGCTTCTCACATCTGTCCAGCTTCCTATTGGGATGGTCACGCCATACCCATCCGTGACAGCAAAATCTTCTGCTGACCATTTCCAAAGGCCAAAGCTCCCCATCTCATAGTTGGCTTCTGCGGGCAGGGGAAAGGCCACAGGCACATTCCGGCTCTGCTTCTGCCCCCACATGGACACAAACAGCAAAACCAGACCTGCAAGGGCGACCCCTGCCGGTATCAGCCATTTGAGCAGACAAGGGGACGGTTCTTTTGTCTTGCTGCTTTTTGAAATATGTTCAAAAATCCGCTTTGTTTTCAACTTTTGAACACCTCATTTCAGCTGGCGAACGGGAAAAGCGGCATCCCCTTTTCCATTTGCCCCCATCTTAGCATAGATATTCCTTCTTTGCAATGGGAAACCATCCGTCAGGCAGGCCAAGCGCTGCCTTTTCGTGCAAAAGAAAGGGACGCCCAATTGGGCGTCCCTTTTTTGCGTACTTTTGCGTGGCAGATCAGATGTCCACGCTGCCGCCGGCCTTCTCGTTGATCACGTAATAGGCCTTATGCTCCTCAGGCTTGATATAGACCGTCAGGGAGCTGATGCTGCTGCGCGCATGGCCGGCCGCGACATAGGCGGCGATGACCTGCTCTTTGACCGCGGCGGTATCCCACTCGTTCCCGGCGGCTTGGATCACCAAGGTCTCCGCAACCTTCTTGGGTGCGGCGGGCTTCTTCGCAGCGGGCTTCTTTGCGGCGGCCTTCTTGGGGGCAGCCTTCGCAACGGCGGGCTTCTCGGCGGCGGGCTTGATGGGGGCAGCTTTTTCAGCGACGGGCTTGCTGGGGGGGATGGCTTTCGGAGCAACGGGGGTCTCCTTCGCGGGAGACGGGGAAACGGTCTTTGCCTTCTTTTCTGTGGCCATAAACTGGCGCCTCCTGTTCACTCTATATT
>CARXAY010000162.1 GCA_949093475.1 uncultured Oscillospiraceae bacterium | reverse complement strand
GGTAAAGAGAGATGTACTTTTCGACAAAGGATGTGGAGAGACATGAACATCATCATCGTGGGCGACGGCAAGGTGGGTGAGGCGCTGGCCCGGCAGCTTTCCGCCGAGGGGCACGACATCACCATGGTGGACTCCAATCCTCAGGTACTCACTCAGAGCGCCGACCGCATGGATATCATGGCGGTGGTGGGCAACGGCGCGTCCATGTCCACCCTGCGGGAGGCGGGGGCGGAACACGCGGGGCTGCTCATCGCCGCCACCAGCCGGGACGAGCTGAACCTATTGACCTGTCTCACCGCCAAAAAGCTGGGCACTGCCCACACCATCGCCCGCATCCGCAACCCGGAGTATTCCGATCAGGTGACGGGGATGTATGACGAGCTGGGCTTGTCCCTCACCGTCAACCCGGAACACGCCGCCGCATTGGAGGCCTATCAGCTTCTGCAATTCCCCTCCATCCTCAAGCGGGAATCCTTTGCCAAGGGCCGGGTGGAGATCGTGGCCGTCCCGGTGGCCGACCGCTCCAAGCTGGACGGCATCCCCCTTCACAAGCTCTATGAGATCGCCCGGGTCAACGTGCTGGTGTGCGCGGTCGAGCGGGACGACGGGGTGCATATCCCCGGCGGCTCTTTCGTGCTTCAGGGGGGCGACACCATTTTCGTCACCGCCGCGCTGGAGGATCTGGCCCAGCTGGTACGCAATTTGGGCTTAGTGGAGCATAAGGTGCGCGACCTGCTCATCATCGGCGGCTCCCGCATTGCCCTCTACCTGGCCCGCCGGTGTCTGGACAGCGGAATGAACGTCAAGATCATCGAGCAGGATCACGACCGCTGCCTCCAGCTGGCCGAAGCCCTCCCCAACGCCATCATTATTGAGGCGGACGGCTCGCGGCAGGATGTTCTGGACGCCGAGGGCCTCACCAGCTACGACGCGGTCATCACCCTCACCGGCATGGACGAGGAAAACTTGGTGCTGTCCATGTTCGCCCACCATCTGGGGGTAGGGAAGGTCATCACCAAGATCAACCGCATGGAATACACCGACCTCTTCCGCAAGGTGGGGCTCGGCTCGATCATCAGCCCCAAGGCCCTGTGCTGCGCCAATATCGTGCGCTATGTTCGGGCCATGTCCTCCGCCCATAAGCAGGACGGCGGCAGCTTCCTCACCCTCCACCCCATTGTGGACGGGCAGGTGGAGGCCATGGAGTTCCGGGTGGGGGAAAACACCCGCTATTGCGGCCAGACCTTAAAGGACATCCCGCTGAAAAGCGGGATTTTGATCTCCTGCATCACCCACAACGGCAAGACCATCCTCCCCAAAGGCGACAGTAAGTTCTACCCCGGCGACACTCTGATCGTGGTCACCGGGGAGGGACGGGCCATCAGCGATCTGGGCGATATTTTCGCAGAGTAAGGGAGGGCCGCCGAATGAACCACCGCATGATCGGGAAGCTCTTGGGCTTTCTTTTGCTGCTGGAATGTATGTTTCTGTTCCCCTCCGTCATCGTCTCCGCCCTTTATCACGAAGAAACCGCCATGCGCGCGGTCTTTCTCACCATGGTCATTGCCGCCGCCCTTGGCGGTGCGCTGTGGCTGGCCGGACGAAAGGCGGAGCGTCATTTTTACGCCCGGGAGGGAATGCTGGTCACGGCTCTGGGCTGGATCGTCCTCTCCGCCGTGGGGGCGCTGCCCTTTGTCATCGCCGGAGAGATCCCCAGCTATGTGGACGCCCTCTTTGAGGTCATTTCCGGCTTCACCACCACCGGCGCATCCATTTTGACCGCGGTAGAGCCCATGTCCAAGGGGCTTCTGTTCTGGCGCTCCTTCACCCACTGGCTGGGCGGCATGGGTATTTTGGTGTTCCTTCTGGCCATCGTCCCCATGGGCGGCAAGGGGGGCGGGTATTCCGTCCACCTCCTGCGGGCGGAAAGCCCCGGCCCAAGCGTGAGCAAGTTAGTGCCCAAAATGCGGCAGACCGCCGCCATTTTATACGGCATCTACATTGCCCTCACCGTCATCAACGTCCTCTTTCTGCTGGCGGGAGGGATGCCCCTCTTTGACAGCCTCTGCACCGCCTTCGGCACGGCGGGTACAGGCGGCTTCGGCATCAAAAACGACTCCATGGCTTCCTACTCCCCTTATATCCAAACCGTCTGCACCGTGTTCATGGCTCTGTTCGGGGTGAACTTCTCCGTCTATTTCCTGATCCTCCTTCGCAAATTCAAGCAGGTGCTGCACAACGAGGAGCTGCTGCTCTATGTGGGCATCATGCTCTCCGCCATCGCCGTGATCACTTGGAACGTCTCCTCCCTGTTCTCCACCGTGGGGGAGGCTCTGCACCACGCCGCCTTCGCCGTGTCCAGCGTGATGACCACCACCGGCTTCGCCACCGAGGACTTCAACCTCTGGCCGGAGCTTTCCCGCACCATTTTGGTGGTGCTGATGGTCTGCGGCGCGTCGGCGGGAAGCACCGGCGGCGGCATCAAATGTGCCCGCCTGCTTCTTCTTGCCAAGTCTCTGCGCGCCCGGATGCGCCAAATGCTCCACCCCCGCAGCGTCAATCTGGTGCGGGTGGACGGCCGCGCCGTGGGGGAGGAGATCCTCCAAGGGGTCAACACCTATATGTCCGCCTACTGCGCCATCGCCGTGGTCTCCTTCCTCCTTTTGTCGCTGGACAGTCTTTCTATGGAGACCAATCTGACCGGTATGCTGGCCTGCCTCAACAACATTGGCCCCGGTTTGGCTCTGGTTGGCCCTACAGGCAATTACTCCTGCTTTACCGCCCTATCCAAGATCGTGCTGATGGTGGATATGCTGGTGGGGCGGCTGGAGATCTTCCCCATCCTTATTTTGCTCTCCCCCAGAACTTGGCGGAAGGCGGGGTAATCCCCCTGCTGTTTGCTGAAAAAAGAACCGGGACGCGGTGCGTCCCGGTTCTTTGCGCTTGAAAGGATCACTGAAGCGGTTTGCCTTGGGCATCGAAGAGGGGCAGCTTCTCCAAAAAGAGGATGTCATCCCGCTTGGCGGCGTCCCCCTCGGCCAAAATGGCCATGCGTCCTACCACATTGCCGCCCGCCTGCTCCACTAAATTCTCTACCGCCGCCAGAGAGCCGCCGGTGGAGATCACGTCGTCCAAAATGAGGATGCGCTTGCCCTTCATCTTCTTGGCGTCCGCCCCGTCCATGTAGAGCTTCTGCTCTCCCTCGGTGGTAATGGAGCGATCCACCGCTTCAAATACCCCGTCCATATAGGCTTTTTTCTTCTTCCGCACCAGAAAATACTCGTTGCGGCCGCTCTGGCGGGCCATCTCGTGGATGAGGGGGATGGCCTTGGCCTCGGGGGCGACCATGTAGTCGAACTCCGGGGCGAGCTTCAAAAGGTCGCGGGCGCAGGCGCAGGTCAACTCCACATCGCCGAAGATGACAAACGCGCCGATCATCAGGGTGTCGCTGATGGGACACAGGGGCAGATGGCGCTTCAGCCCTGCCACTTGTATTTCATAGGTCATGAGAAATCCTCCTTGCTTTTTGGTCATTTTTCATTATATACCCTCTCTTCTGCCCTGTCAATTTGGGGAATCCTTTTCTATCATTTTTTGTCAAATCGTGGTATGCTTTAAATATCTCTTTCCGCCCCTTGGCGGAAAATGAAAGGGAGAAAAACATGGAAAAGATTTTTAAGCTCAAAGAGAACGGCACCACCGTTCGCACAGAGATCGTGGCAGGTCTGACCACGTTCATGACGATGGCTTACATCATCGCCCTGAACCCCAACCTGCTCACCGGTTTCGG
>CARXAY010000161.1 GCA_949093475.1 uncultured Oscillospiraceae bacterium | reverse complement strand
CGTCTATGACGAGCGTCTTTTGGTCAAGCCGGTGGAGGCGGCGGTGTCCATGACCCCCGACCCCCGTTTCGAGATCCCCTATCCCGGCGCAAAGGAGCTGCTGGCGGTGGACAACGTGGACGACCGGGACTTTTTGGCCGCCCTTTTCCCCGCCATGTACGACCAGCTTCCCGCCCCCAAGCCCAAAAAGAAAAAGTCGTAAGTCCGCGCAAAAGGAGTGCTTTCTATGAATTACAAAATCGCTCTCATCAAGGGAGACGGCATCGGCCCGGAGGTGGTGGGCGAGGCCGTGAACGTTCTGGATGCCGTGGGCCGGAAATTCGGCCACACCTTCACCTATACCGACGTGCTCATGGGCGGCTGCGCCACCGACGCGGTGGGGGTCAGCTATCCCGACGGCACAGCGGAGAAGTGCAAGGAATGTGACGCAGTGCTGCTGGGCGCAGTTGGCGGCCCGAAGTGGGGCGCGGACAAGCCCGCCGAGCAACGGCCCGAGACCGCCCTCCTCGCCATCCGCAAGGATCTCGGCCTCTATGCCAACCTTCGTCCCGCCGTCCTTCGTCCCGCATTGAAGGACGCCTGCCCCCTCCGGGCGGAGACCGCCGACAAGGGCATCGACCTGATGCTGGTGCGGGAGTTGACAGGGGGCATCTACTTCGGGCAGCGGGAGCGGTACGACACCCCTGACCGTGGGGTGGAGTGCGCCGACCGCATGGCGTACAGCGAGCTGGAGATCGAGCGCATCGGCCGCCGGGCCTTTGAGCTGGCCCGTCTGCGCCGGAAAAAGGTCTCCAGTGTGGACAAGGCCAACGTGCTGGAGACCTCCCGGCTGTGGCGAAGTGTCATGCACCGCCTATCGGCGGAATACCCCGACGTAGCCTATGAGGACGTGCTGGTGGACAACTGCGCCATGCAGATCGTCCGCGACCCCGGCCAGTTCGACGTGATGGTCACAGAGAATATGTTCGGCGACATTCTCTCCGACGAGGCCAGCATGGTCACCGGCTCTATCGGCCTCCTCCCCTCCGCCTCCATGGGAGATCACGCCCCCGCCCTCTATGAGCCCATCCACGGCTCCGCCCCCGACATCGCCGGGCAGGACAAGGCCAACCCCATCGCCACCATCCTCTCCGCCGCCATGATGTTGCGCTATTCCTTCCATCTGGCGGACGAGGCCGACGCGGTGGAGCGGGCGGTGGACGCCGTTTTGGCCGCCGGCTGGCGCACCGCCGACACCGCCGAGCCCGGCGTCACCCCCGTCGGCACCCGGAAGATGGGCGAGCTGATCTGCGCCGCCCTCTGACACGCGAAGCAACCGTTCTTCTTCCCCTCCGGCGTTCCGAGGCCCTCGGAGCGCCGGATTTTTTTCGTCCACCCCTTGACATATATCGAATATTGATATAAAATCACTATGACGATATTCGATATAGGAGGCGGTGTTATGGCGCGCAAAAAGCTGGAGACCCTGACCGAGCAGATGTACTATGTCCTTCTCTCTCTGCTGGAAGAGCCGCGCCACGGCTACGGCATCATGCAGTACGTCTCCCGGCTGACGCAGGGGCGGGTGGACATCGGCGCGGGGACGCTGTACGCCCTGCTGGAGCGGTTTGAACGGGAGGGGCTGATCACCCTCTTAGAGCATCAGGAGGGGCGGAAGTATTACACCATTTCCCCGAAGGGGCGGGAAGTTTTGACTGCGGAACACGCCCGTCTGCGCCGTCTGGTGGCGGACGGCGATTTGCTTTTGGGAAAGGAGGGCTGAGCGTGAAGTACAAATTCGGCTTCTTCCCTTACACTCCGTTGGATTACAAGGCCGCACAGGACTATTTGGATCACAAGGCGGCGCAGGGCTGGGTGCTGCGGCGTCTTCTGCTGGGCTATCTTGCCCAGTTTGAGCCGGCCCAAGGCCGGCGGCATTTTGTGGATGTCTGCTCCTATGCCGGCTTCGGTGCGAATTATGACTACATCCAGCTCTGTGCCGACGCGGGCTGGGAGCTGATCCCGCCCACCGACCTCTACGACATGGTGATCTTCCGTTCCAAGCTGGGCGTAGACCCCCAGCCCATCCAAAGCGATCCCTCCTTTGAGTGGAAGGAGTTTTTCCGCAAGCAGGTGCTTCATCGGCTGATCTACGCTGGACTTTACTTCCTGCTTCTTTCGCTGCCGGGGCTGATCACCGGCGATTTTTTCAATTGGGCCGAGCTTTCCGCCCTCCCCGGTTTCCGCCTGCTTATGCTGTGCGTGATTTTGACCGCCACCGCCTGTCCGTGGCAGCTCTTCCACATTGTCTCCTATCTTTTGCAATGCCGCAGGCTGGGGAAAATGGCGCCTCAGCGGTGGCGGCCAAACTTTATTCGCAGTACCCTCAACTTTTGCTTTGCCCTTGTCCTGACGGTTCTCCTGTGCGCCTCCGTGATCGACGCGTTCTCTCTTCTCTGACCTGCCCACAAAAAAGCGGTGGTCTCCCACAGGAGACCGCCGCTTTATCATAAATAGCTTCTCATTTCCACCGTCAGCCGTTCTTCCAGCTCAATGAGGTCTTTTGCCACATTCTTGCTGTCCTCGTCGGCGGCCTTGTACTGGTTCAGGTACTTCCGCAGGGATTTGACCCCCATGTTGCACCCGTCGGTGATGAGATCGGCCACGGTTGCGTCGCCGTCGTCCATGGCCAGCTTGGCGTTGGTCTTGAGCCAACCCATCCCCTTGACCATGGGATTCAGTTCCTTGCCCTCGTCGTGATAGCGGTCTAACAAGGCTTGCAGGCGGCGATCCAGCGCCTCATGCTCGGTCTTGCTCTCGGCAAGGCAGCGGCGCAGCTCGTCGGTCTTGGCGTGGGGCAAGACCTGCTCAATGGCGTCTACCCCCATCTTGACCCCCGCGTCGCACTCCCGCAAAAGTCGGATGGTGTCCTGTTCGATCATGGTTTTCCCTCCTTTTGCCGTAGTTTGCGCCAAGAAGGGAAAAATCATGCGGCGGCTTCCTTTACACGCCCAGCGCAGCGCGCCACTCCGCCTCCCGGAAGCCCACCAGCACAAAGCCGTCTCCCACCAGAATGGGCCGCTTCACCAGCATTCCGTCCGAGGCCAGCAGCGCGAGCTGCTCGGCCTCGCCCATGGCGGGCAGCTTGTCCTTCAGCGAAAGCTCCTTGTACTTCAGTCCGCTGGTGTTGAAAAACCGCCGCAGGGGCAAACCGCTTCTCCCCCACCACTCCTTCAGCTCCGCCGCTGTGGGCGGCTGTTCCTTAATATGCCGGGCGGTAAAAGCAACGCCCTGCTCCTCCAGCCACCGCCGCGCCTTCTGGCAGGTGGTACACTTGGGGTATTCCACAAATAACATGACTGATCCTCCTTGATCCAACAGATATTAAGTCCATGGCACTCCCAAGTACCAGAATAAGAACATGGAAGCTGCCCACTTAAACACATTAAAACAGATTGCATTAGCATCCGGCGCGGCTTCGTCAAAATGCGGCCATGTCTTTTCCCGCGGCGTCGCATTCGGATGGCTGCGTCCATAAACATCGATCCAACGAACTTCATTCGCAATGCCGGAAAAAGCTGAAAACATCATGAAGCCCATTGTAATTCCAACAGCAGTGTCAGGATATATGCCGTAACGCAAAATTAAGAAAGCAAAGAACGTGACCGCCGAAACAATGCCGGAGTGAAACAGTATCTTTTTATTCATTTTTACACCTCGGCCATTTTCTCATGCACCGTTTCTCCTCTTCTAATTGTAACGACCCCTGTAAACATCAAGTCTACAGGGGTCGTTGGCGCAGCGGGTGGGATT
>CARXAY010000160.1 GCA_949093475.1 uncultured Oscillospiraceae bacterium | reverse complement strand
TCTCTCCACCTTGGAGGCCCTTGAAAGCACCGCCCCCGACGTGGAATCATGGCGGCTCTATCGGGAGCTGGCCGATCTGGAGGTCAGCGAGGAGGTTTTGGCGCGGCCCTTCCACACCCTCTCTCTTGGCGAACAGACCCGCTGTCTGTTGGCCCTGCTCTTTCTTCGCGAGGGTCATTTTCTCCTTATTGATGAGCCGACCAACCATCTGGATATGGCGGGACGGGCGGCCGTCAGCCGCTATCTTCGCCGTCAGCAGGGTTTTCTGTTGGTCTCTCACGACCGGGCTTTTCTGGACGGCTGCGTGGATCACATCATCGCCCTTGAGCCAAGCGGCGCAGAGACCGTTTCGGGCAACTTCTCCACTTGGTGGACGGAGCGTCAGCGACGGGAGGACTTTGAGCGCGCCCAGCACCAAAAGCTCACCAAAGACATTGCCCGCTTGGAGGCGGCCCAGAAGCAGACCGCCCGCTGGTCTGACCGGATCGAGCAGGGGAAGATCGGCTCTCACGCCGCCGACCGCGGCTTCATCGGTCACAAGGCCGCCAAGATGATGAAGCGCTCCAAGGCGGTGGAAAACCGCCGCCAAACTGCCATAGAGGAAAAGCAGGGGCTTCTTCAAAACGTGGAAAAGGCCCCCGTTTTGGAGCTTCGCCCTCTGCTCCATCCAAAATCCCGCCTCATGGAGATGCGGGAGCTTTCCATCGACTACGGTGGAGGGCCGCTGTTTTCCCCTCTGACCTTCACGGTGGAGCAGGGTCAGCGTCTGGCCCTCACCGGCCCGAACGGCACAGGCAAATCCAGCCTTCTCAAGCTCCTTGCCGGGGAGAGCATCCCCCACAGCGGCACGGTCTGCGCCGCCTCCAGCCTTGTTCTCTCCGTCGTCCCGCAGGACGCCTCCTTCCTCTCCGGCCTCCCCGGCGACTATGCCGCCGCCTGCGGCGTCGATCTGACCCGGTTTCTCTCCTTCCTCCGCAAGCTGGACTTTCCCCGGGCGCTGTTTGACCGGGATATGTCCACCTACAGCGCGGGGCAAAAGAAAAAAGTTCTCCTTGCCCGCAGTCTCAGCGAAAGCGCCCACCTCTATCTCTGGGATGATCCCCTCAACTATGTGGATGTGTTTTCCCGTATGCAGCTGGAGGCGCTTCTCCGCGACTTCCCCGCCGCGCTGGTGTTGGTGGAGCATGACAAGGCTTTTTTAGACGCTGTCGCCCCCCGGCGTCTGGAACTCACGCCGCCGTGACTTTTTCAAGCAAAAAGAGTCCCCTGCGCCTGCGCGCAGGGGACTTTTCACCACTTTCAAATGTCCGGCGAACTGTTCTTAGAAGATGGGCAGCACGTTGCCCTCGTAGGTCTCGTTGATGTAGTCCTTCACCTTGTCGCTCTGGAGGGCCTTGACCAACGCCTTGACGGCTTCGTTGTTCTCGTTGCCCTCCTTCACCACGATGACGTTGGCGAAGGTCTGGGCGGCCTCGGAGGAGGCGTCCTCCAGCGCCAGCGCGTCCTTGGCGGAGGAGAAGCCCGCCTGAAGGGCGTAGTTGCCGTTGATGACCGCCAGATCCATCTCGCTGGTCACGTTGGGCAGCATGGCGGCCTCCAGCTCCACGAACTTCAGGTTCTTGGGGTTGTCCACGATGTCGTTGGGGGTGGCGTTCAGGCCCGCGCCCTCCAGCTTTTAGAGGCTCAGGGTCTCATCAAGGTGAAGGAGGGCGCGGGCCTCGTTGGTGGCGTCGTTGGGCACGCCCACGGACGCGCCGTCAGGCAGGTCGGCCAGATTGGTGGTCTTGCCCGGATAGATGCCGAAGGGCTCATAGTGGATGGCGGCGACGCTCACCAGATGGGTGTTGTTCTCCACGTTGAACTGGTCGAGGTAGGGCTGGTGCTGGAAGTAGTTCACGTCCTCGTCCCCGTCCTCCACGGCGGTGTTGGGGATCACGTAGTCGCCGTACTCGGTGACCACCAGATCAATGCCCTGCTCCGCCAGCTCGTCCTTCACCTGCGCCAAGATCTCGGCGTGGGGGGTGGCGGAGGCGGCTACCTTCAACTTCACCATCTCCGGCTTGGGTGTGCTGGGCGCATCGGAGTTGCCGGGGTTCTTGGTCTCCGTGCCTCCGGTGCAGGCGGCCAGCGCGAATACCAGCGCAACAGCCAGAGACAGTGCAAGCAGTTTCTTCTTCATTGTTTTCATCCTCTTTTTTGCTGAATTTTTATATGGATCACAAGCGGATGCGCTTGTCGATCTTGCGGGAAACGAAGCTGAACACCGACTGGATGATCTGCACCATAATGACCAGAATGATGACCGCCGCCCACATCATAGACGCCACCTTGCGGTTGTAGCCGTAGCGGATGGCCAGATCGCCCAGCCCGCCTGCGCCGATGACACCGGCAATGGCGGTGTAGGCCAGAATGGTCACCATGGAGATCGACCCGCCCAGCATCAGGGAGGGCATCGCCTCGGGAAGCAGAACCTTAAATACGATCTGGGGGACGGTCGCCCCCATGGACTGGGCCGCCTCCTGAACGCCGCCGTCCACCTCCGCCAGCGAGGTCTCCACCATTCGCGCCACAAAGGGGGTGGCGGAAATAATGAGGGGCGGGATCGCCCCGCGCACGCCGATCTTCGTGCCCACGATGAGCTTGGTGAAGTCCAGCAGGAGGATCATCAAGATGAGGAAGGGGAGCGACCGGCCCAGATTGGTGATCCAGCCCACCACGCTGTTGAAGCCCTTGTGCGGCCAGATACCGTCAGGCCGGGTGATGTTCAAAAGCACCCCCAGAGGAAGGCCCAGCAGATAGGCAAACACCGTGGTCACCGTGACCATGATGAGGGTGTCGATGGTCTCCTGCCGGAGCAGGTTGCCGTACTGGGCAAAAAACGCGCTCAGCGCCTCAAGCATCCCAGCTCACCTCCCCCAGCAGTTTTTTTGTGATCTCTTCCTTGGGATGGGCCATGATCTCCGCCACATCCCCCTGCTCCACGATCACCGAGCTGTCGATGACCGCCACCCGGTTGCAGATCTTCTCTACCACCGAGATCTCGTGGGTGATGATAATGATGGTGACGCCCAGCTTCCGGTTGATGTCCCGCAGGAGCTTCAAAATGGAGTTGGTGGTGAGGGAATCCAAAGCCGAGGTCGGCTCGTCACAGAGAATGAGGGAGGGGTGGTTGGCCAGCGCACGGGCGATGGACACCCGCTGCTGCTGTCCGCCGGAGAGCTGGGCGGGATACTTGCTCCCCTGATCTCCCAGACCCACCAGCTCCAAAAGCTCCTTGGCCCGCGTCTCCCGGGCCTCCTTGTCTACCCCCGCGATCTCCAAGGGGAGGGCCACATTGTCCAAGATCGTCCGCTGCATCAGGAGGTTGAACTTCTGAAACACCATCCCGATCTTCCGCCGCAGGGCCAGAAGGTCTTTGCCGCGGGCGGCGGTGACCTCCACGCCGTCGATGCGGATGCTCCCCGCCGTGGGCTGCTCCAGCAGGTTGATGCAGCGCACCAGAGTAGACTTCCCCGCCCCCGACATCCCAATGATGCCGAAGATGTCTCCGTCCTGAACGGTGAGGTCGATGCCCTCAATGGCGGTAAACGCGCCGCCGTCCTTCACGGGGTATGCCTTTGTCAGACCTTGGATCTCGATCACAAGCAGCCCTCATTTACTCTCTTGCAAAATTTTCGGGATTTAACCGACATTGTACCCTTCCTACCGCCATTTGTCAACCAAAAAGGTTGCTAAATGTCCTCTGCGTCCGAGGGTTCGATTCATCATTTTAACAAATTAAATCGCCACAGCACGGCTCAGGGAGAAAAACCACAG